>CBDUNQ010000394.1:0-3005 GCA_965368625.1 uncultured Gammaproteobacteria bacterium | reverse complement strand
CCAGCGTCTGCTTGACGTAATCGGCTTCACCCACCGATACCCCACCCGAGGTGATCACTACATCGGCGATGCGGGCGGCATCCTGAAAGGCCTGGCGTACCTCTTCCTGCACATCACGGATCACCCCCAGATCGAGTATTTCCACACCGAGCCGGGATAACATGCCATATAGGGTATAGCGGTTACTGTCATAAATCTGTCCGGGTGCCAGGGATTGACCAACACTGACCAGTTCATCACCCGTGGAAAAAAAAGCGACGCGCAAACGTCGGTGCACCCGTACTTCATTGATGCCAAGGGAAGCGATTACCCCCAGATCGGCAGGTGTGAGCCGCCGTCCGGGGTGCAGTACCACATCGCCTATGGCCATGTCTTCCCCGGCATAGCGCACATTTTCCCTGGCCTTGTGTCCTGTGCCGATGTGGATATGATCCCCGTCCACGCGCACCTGCTCCTGCATGATCACGGTGTCTGTGCCCGCCGGGAGCATGGCGCCGGTCATGATGCGTACGCAGTCGCCACGGTTGATGGCCGGCCCGTCATAGGGTGATCCCGCAAAGGCCTTGCCCAGCACCGTCAGCTTGTTTTCCCCGTTTTGTGGCAAATCCGCGCTCAGCAGGGCATAGCCATCCATGGCTGAATTGTCATAGGCCGGGACGTTGATATGGGAAGTGATTTCTGCCGCAAGCACACGATTCAGTGCGTCACGAATGGCGAGTTGCTCAATGCCGGCCATGGGGGATAACAGGCGGGTGATCTGTTCCCTGGCCTGGGTAACGGATAGTAAGTTCGCGCCGGGAGCAGCGCAGGGGTCTTGGTTGCTGGCCTTCATGGTATCTCGATTGCTTCAGGAAATTCTGGTTTTCATCCAGGAGAGTATAAACCCCGCAACGGCTTGCGGCGAGTTAATATCCAACTGTGGCAATGGGGTATCCAGTGTTGTGTCACTGGCCACGGCAATGATGCTGGGGTCTTGCGGATACAGCAGGGGTTTGCCTGTGGCGGACCGGTGTAGTTCGATTTTGTTGAACGGGACATGGCGAAAGCCTTCCACCAGGATTACATCGAGTTCATCGCGATGCAGGGTGCGTAATAAGTCTTCCAGTCCCGGAGCCGGTGTGGATGTGGGCTGCGGTGAAAAATCACGCATCAGCGCCCAGCGCTGATCCGATGCCACCAGCATCTGTTCTGCTCCGGCCTTGCGTAATTCATAACTGTCTTTGCCAGGGGTGTCGATATCAAAATCGTGGTGCGCGTGTTTGATCATGCCTATGCGCAGCTGATGTGCCCGCAGCAAGGGGAGAATTTTAGTCAACAGGGTGGTTTTACCTGTGCCGCTATAGGCGGCAAAACCCAGTACCGGGGGATGTGAAAATAAATCAGACACGGGACGCCTGCAAATGGTCTTGGATGCGTGCCTGCTCTTGTGGGGTGTTCACATTCCAAAAGCACTCAGGACAATCACTGAAATCGGCCAGGGCGGGGTTCAGTGCACGCACCCAGTCGCCAGCACGGCGTCCACCTTGCTGCAGATATTCAGCGAGGGAAGGCCTCGTGGAGGATTTCAGCACCAAATGCAGTGGCTGCATATGATCCTTCACCATGACTACGCAGGCACTGGCATTGTGCAGGCCAGCCATCAGGCGGGCCACGTAGTCATGGGGAATCAATGGTGTATCCACCGGGGAGCACACCAGGTAGGGGGTATTGCAAACCTTCAGTGCCGTCAGCATTCCGGCCAGTGGACCACAGCCTTTCAAATCATCGGGGATCACCGGGTAACCCAGCGACTGGTAACGTTCAATATTGCGGTTGGCGCTGATCATCAGCTGTGTACACTGGGGAGCAAGAATGTCGCAGAGGTGTTCCACCAGGAGACGCCCATTGAGTGGCAGCAATCCCTTGTCTTCACCGCCGATGCGGGTTCCCCTGCCGCCCGCAAGAATCACAGTGCTGACGAGTGCGTCAGTGGTTTGGTGTGGTGAGGAAGAGGTCATGGGTGTGAAGCATAATCGGCCATACGATAGGTGCGAATTGTAGCATGGAAATATCCGCCTTCCCCTGCAGATGATACACTGGCCCGGTAGATGTCGCTGGAGGTTGATATGTTTACCGTGAAAGGATGGACTGCAATTCCGTTTCTGCTGGTTTTCATGGGCTGGCTTCCGCCGGGTGTGGCGGAAACGGTGAATTATGAACAAATTCATTTTCAGGTGGAACGCAGCGTTCAGGTGAATAATGACCGTATGCAGGCACGCATGGCCGTGCAGGCGGAAGGCGAAGACCCGGCAACATTGGCACGCCGGGTTAATGAAGCCATGAAATGGGCGCTTGGTGAAGCAAATGCTTATTCCGGTGTTACGGCCCATAGTGGCAGTTATCAGACCTATCCCATGCGGGTGAAGGATGTGGTCAAATCCTGGGTTGTCAGCCAGGAGCTGCAACTGGAAAGTGGTGATATTCCCGCACTGAGCGAACTGGTGGGCAAGTTGCAAACCCGAATGCAGGTGAAAAACATGACGTTCTCTGTTTCTGCTGACAGCCGACGCCGTGCCGAAGACAGTTTGATTGAAGCGGCACTGGAAGCCTTTCGGTCGCGGGCCGGCAAGATACAGAAATCCATGGGCGCCAGGGGATATCGCCTGATTGCGGCCCATGTGCAATCGAACCACCATTTCCCCGGACCGGTACCCATGATGCGCAGCCAGATGGCCAGTATTGAATCTTCCATGCCAGCCGTATCCTCCGGTGAAACAGAATTACAGGTAACCGTTTCCGGGAGTATCGAGTTGCAATTGCCTTGATTGTTGACCCATTCCTCACGAAAAAATCAATCGTCATACCGGCGCAGGCCGGTATCTCATGACGCTGGCGGGAGGTTCAGTAGATTCCGGATCTCCGCTACGCTCCGTCCGGAATGACGGTGATTTATTGTCATGAATACCTTACCCTTCGGGTCAAGGCAAAGGCGGGTCATTGCGAATGTAGTGAAGCAATCTCCTGAA
>CBDUNQ010000393.1:0-3008 GCA_965368625.1 uncultured Gammaproteobacteria bacterium | reverse complement strand
GATGCCCATTTTCTGGTCCCGGCTTTCTTTGAGGGGGGGACGGATTACCCGTGACAGTGTGCACTATCTGATGGTGAATGGGGAACCGGTACCGGTGCATGAAACTGAATTTGCCCGTGATTCCGTATTTGGCTATGGACATAGTTATTTACCCGATTACGTGGAGGAAAAAACCGCTGGGCGTATTCCCGCTGGTCGTGTTACACGATTTTTGCTGGACGACGTGCGCGGCGACCTGCGAGAGAGCCTGCTCGCCTTATCAGGAAACGCTTGCTGTGTGGTGGATGCGGTACAGCAATCGGACCTGGATCATTTCTGCCATCAGGTATTGCACTGCACCGAGCAGGGTAAGCGTTTTCTGTTTCGTAGCGCCGCGAGTCTGTTGACATCGCTGGCGCGATTGCCACCACAACCCGTGGCTGCAGAAGCCATGTACAACTATGTACGTGCTGCCATGCCGGGGGCCGTGCTGGTGGGGTCCCATGTACGCAAGACCACGGATCAGTTGCAGGTTTTATTAAGCATGCCGGGTATTGTCCCCATTGAAGTGGATGTGGAACAAATCGAAGACCATGCACAATCACTGCATGACACGATCATTCATAGAATCAACCAGGTGCACCAACAGGGTGATACCTGCGTCATCTTTACCAGTCGCCAGGAAAAGATTTTTTCAGACCAGGCTGCACGCCTGGCCTTTGGTCAAAGGGTATCGGCTTTTCTTGTGGGTCTGGTTCCGTTTCTACCGGAAACCCTGGGTTTCCTCATCAGCAAGGGTGGGATCACTTCCAATGATGTGTTGAGTAGCGGACTGCAACTGGAGGCTTCCCGGGTGCTTGGGCAAATCCTACCCGGTTGCTCCGTTGTGCAATGTCCCGACAATCACCCCCGGTTTGCACAGATGCCAGTGGTGATTTTTCCAGGAAATGTAGGGGATGAACGGGCCCTGGCGCGCGTCTGGGTACGCCTTGCAGGCAGGGATGAAGCACAAGAACTGTCGCGGCTTGCCGTGTCCTGAGGGCGCCAGACTGACGTCATGAGTGGGATGCGATCTATTCTGTTTTCATTGATCCTGAGCAAGCAATAAAATATAAGTAAATGCTAATATTTCTTCGCCTAGCGGGAGGGATACTTATGAATGCTCAGGATAAACAGTTGCTTGCAGATGAGGCCTATGAATCAGCCGTAGGCTATGAACTGGACTACGGGTGCTGCCCTCAATGTGTGTTGACCGCGGTCCAGGAAACCATTGGCTTGGTGGATGACCAGACCATCAAGGCGGCCCACGGCTTGTCGGGAGGGGGTGGTTTGATGGGGCAGGGGACCTGTGGTGCGCTGACCGGCGGTTTGATGGCCTTGAGTGTGAAACGTGGCCGGGGTCGTGAACAATTTCATAAGGGCCGCTTCATCAATAATTTCAGCAAGGGACGTGAACTAGTGGAGCGTTTCCAGCGGGAATTTGGTGGTGTTACCTGTGAGCAATTGCAGCAGCAGTTTACCGGTAAGACCTATGATATGTGGGATCCAAAGCAATATGCCCAGTTTGACAGAGACCGTGGCATGCGTTGTGCCCATGCCACCGGTACCGTGACCCGGTGGGTCATTGAAATGCTGTAAACCATCCCACTGCACAGGCCTTGCTACACAATGGCCAGCAATCGGCTGGATAACGGTTTTTATGTGAGTGCTTGTGAAAATGGCAAAGCGGGGAAGGCAGGGTGTGCCGTATGCTACAAAATTTCTTTACTACAATTACAACCAAAACAATAATCTATAATGATTCTTTCGTCAGGTTTATCAGTCATTCACTGAGGATTCCCTGTATTCAATGCAAAGATTCGCTAAGATCGGGTGTTGTTGTGTGATTCCTTTATAAAATCCGCCAAGGTGGGATGAAAGCATGGATTATTTCAATCAGGTATTGGCTACAAGCGCGACCCATGAACAAGACAAGGAATATCGAAGCAAACTGCAACTCTATATCAATCTCAAGCTGGCCTCATCCGGACAACCCACCTGTGTTCCGGAAGAGGTCGCCAATTTTTTTGATATCTCCCATGATTTACTGAAAAGCTACCGGGAAAAGAACCGCCTGCTTTCCGACTATTACTGCTGGGCGGATCAGCGTATTCAGGATTTCCTCAGCCGCTATCTCAGCGACCTGGGCCTTGAAAAGATCCCTTGTCTGCCGACGCAAACCTTCATACTGGATCACGAGGGCATTGCCCGCGAATTATCACTTCCCATGGGTAAGGATGAATTTCATTCCAATATCATTTCCAGTTATCGGATTCACCAGGGAGTGTTGCATAACCCGGCCAGTGATCGCCGCACGACCAAGGGTTCCTTCCATGTCGCGGAAGGTGGTTTGCCGATTCCCGGCGATAAGAAATCCGTACCCAAGCGCACCTTTGCGAAAATGCTCACCCAGGCACTGAATCCTCCGGATGAATTGCTTACTATTCCATTTACTTCATCCCTGGAAAAGCCGGCACGCATGTTTGTTTCCCTGTTGTTGCGTCCCACGGTATGCCCCGAGGTGCCAGGCAAATTCGCTGAAAAGAGCATGGAGATTCGCTTTTTTGCACCCGGGAACCTGGTGAGTAATCTGGACTTCGTGGAAAGTATCTTCGGCAATGGCGGAAATCCCCATCTGGCGGAATTCGATTCCGGTCTGGATGTGGAGCACTGGACCGGGCATACGGGTTGCGCCATTCTGGCGCCGCATCTTGTGGGCTGTACCAAGAAACAATTAGACCTTCCCCATTGGGATGATGCCAGTGAACAACAGCGACGGGATGGTATGTGCTGGAAGGAAGAAGATGAACTTTACAATGATGGTCAGGCCTTCAAGCTTACTGCAAGAGACGAGTCGGGCGTCATTGTAACCATTCTGGCAGACAATTATTTCGGTTATTGCAAGAAAGAGGTGAAAACCCAGATCGGGTTTTCCGCCAACCTGTCCGGACTTGCGGAAGAAGAACATGCCGGTGGCGCCATTGCCTTTC
>CBDUNQ010000392.1:0-3018 GCA_965368625.1 uncultured Gammaproteobacteria bacterium | reverse complement strand
CCACGGGTTGTTCAGCATCATGGAGTGTGTGATTGTCCTCCAGGGCTGCCTCATAGGCGCCGGGCTGCCCCTGCTGATCCCGGGGCCCGGCATTCCAGGTGCTGGGAACCACGGCCTGGTAGTTTTTGATTTTTTGATCCTCGATTACGATCCAGTGGGCCAATCCGCCGCGCGGGGCTTCCATGAAACCCACGCCACGCGCCTGTGATGGCCAGCTCGAGGGTTCCCAAAGCTTTTCATTGAAGGTTCGACTGTCTCCGGCTTTGATGTTGGTAATCAATTGATCCAGCCAGCCCTGCATGGCATCGGCCATGATCTTGGTTTCCAGGGTGCGCGCAGCGGTTCTGCCCAGGGTGGAAAACAAGGCTTCCACTGGAAGTTCCAGGGTCTTGAGCGCCATATGAACCAGGTCACGGGTCTGCTCATGGCCGCGGGCATAGAGCATCAGTACCCGCGCCAGTGGGCCTACTTCCATGGCCTTTCCCTTCCAGCGCGGCGATTTCATCCAGGAGTAGGATTGTTCCACATCCAACTGCGCATAGGGTGGTTTTGGACCGGTGTAATTCAAGTTTGTCTCCCCGTCATAGGGGTGCAGACCCTGGTCTTTGCCATTCTCATAGTCGTACCAGGAATGGGAAACATATTCCTGAATTTCATCGGCGGCATTCATATCCACATCATGGATCGTCGTGAGATCACGATTCAGAATCGCACCGGCCGGAATCATGTAGCCGCTGGGATCCGCCATGCCGCGGGAAGGGAAATCACCATAGGTCAGGAAATTACCGAGTCCTTAGCCGCGCGTGCTCCAGTCCTTGTAAAAACCGGCAATGGCCAGGGTGTCGGGCACATAAACCTGCTCCACGAAACTGCGCATTTCATTGATGATGTCCTGCACCTGGGACAGACGCTTGGCATTGATGGCGGAATCGGAATTGAGGTCAATGGGACAGGGTACGCCACCCACTACGAAATTGGGGTGCGGATTCTTGCCGCCGAAAATCGTGTGCAGGCGCGCCACATCCCGCTGCCAGCTCAGGGCTTCCAGATAATGTGATACCGCCATGAGATTGGCTTCGGGGGGTAGCTTGTAGGCGGGATGCCCCCAATAGGCCTTGGCAAAGATACCCAGTTGACCCGCTTCCACGAAATCCTTGAGCTTCTTCTTCATATCGGAGAAATAGCCGGGTGAAGATTTTGCATAACTGCTCAGGGACTGGGCCAATTGGGAAGTGGCCTTTGGGTCGGCATTCAGTGCAGAAACCACATCCACCCAATCCAGGGCATGCAAGTGATAAAAGTGCATGACATGGTCATGGATATACTGGGCACCGGTCATCAGGTTGCGTATCAGATCGGCATTGGGAGGCACGCGGTACTGGAGGGCGTCTTCCACCGAGCGAATGGATGCCAGACCATGCACCAGTGTACAGACACCACAGATGCGCTGAGCAAAGGCCCAGGCGTCACGGGGATCGCGACCCTGAAGGATAATCTCTATGCCTCGTACCATGGTTCCCGAGGAATAGGCATTGGCGATGCGTCCATTCTCCATTTGCGCTTCAATGCGTAAATGCCCTTCGATACGGGTGATGGGATCGACCACAATTCTTTCACCGGATTGCTCGGACATGATGATTCCCTTTACTGTGATTTCAGGTAGTCGGAGACGATGCGGTACTGCTGTTGATTTTCATCTCCGGGGGTGATTTCCGTGGCATCGATGGCCATGCTGGTGCGTGCCATACGGCAACTCATGGCGGCTTGCCAGCCGGGCCCGCCTGCCTTGCTTTGTTCCTGTGGTGTCAATGCCGCCACCGTGGCCCGCGCCACGAAATAACCGGCCTGTTCCTTCCAGTCGCCTTCGGCACCGCAACGGGTATGGCAATCGAACGTGGCGGCCTTGGCGGACTTTAATGCCTGGGCGAGTTCATCCTGGGAGGCATCAGGGTTGCGCAGCACCTGCAGCGCCCGCGGGATGCGTTCATCGTTACTCAGTGACACAACATTTTCCACGAATCTCCCGGCCAACAGACGCTGCTGGGGAAAGGGGAGATCCGCCAGGGATTGCTTGAATTCCTGTTCATTGGTGATCTGATTCATGACGGTGTCCTCTTTGCGGGTTTCTCCACAAGATGGTCCGCCAGGGTTTCCGTCAGGCTGAGTACCGGGATTTCCATATGGTATTCTTCCAGGCCATCCTCGATATGGATGCGGCAATTGGAGCAGGCGGAAATCAATCCCTGGGCCTGCACCGTATCAAGCTGCTCTTTTTTACGTTGAAATACCTTGAGGCGCAATTCATCGGCGCGTTCATTACTGCTTACCCCGCCACCGGCGCCGCAGCACCAGTTCATTTTGCCCGCATCGGGCATCTCCACAAAATCCTGTACGAACATGCGGATCAGGTTGCGGGGTTGCTCCAGTACACCACCGCGACGACCGATCTGACAGGGGTCATGATAGGTGAGCCGGTTTTCTTCCATTCCTTCGGTCTGTATTCGCCCCTGCTGCCGCAGCTCATCCAGCACTTCAAGAATATGGCGCACCTTGAAGTTGAATTTGCGACCGATGAGATTGGGTCCATCCCAGCGTATGGCGGTATAGGCATGACCGCACTCGGGACTGATCACGGTTTTCACCTGCAGCTTTTCGGCGGCATCCACTATGCGCTGCACCAGTGTGGCCGCGATGTCGGATACGCCAATCTGTATACCGCTATTGGTGGCTTCAAAGGCATCGGTGGACAGGGTCCAGGATACATCGGCATGGTGGAAGATGCGGGCGATGGCACCGATGTATTCGGGAAAGTTCATGATTTCCATGGAAGACAGCAGGCACATATAGTCAGCACCCTGCACATCCACGGGTATCTTCAGGCCGGTATCCTTTTCCACATGGGCGATCTGTGCCTGCAAGGCCGGTAACTTCACTCCCATGGGGCTGCCGATCGTCACTGCCCGGTTGGTGGCTCCGATCAGGCCTTCCGGGGCATGGCCCGAGGCGGCCATGCCTTCC
>CBDUNQ010000391.1:0-3033 GCA_965368625.1 uncultured Gammaproteobacteria bacterium | reverse complement strand
TACCCAGCCATCCAAGCAGGACGAAGGCAACCACAAAGATGGCCACAGCCCCCTTGAACAGGGGACCACGATAACGAATGGACTTCACTTCACTGCGATCCAGCCAGGGCAGGAACGCGATGATCACAACGGCACCGCCCATGAGAATTACCCCAAGGAATTTGGCCGTCAATGGACCGATATCCACGGTGACGGCACGCAGAATTGCGTAGAACGGTGTGAAATACCAGACCGGTGCAATATGCGGCGGAGTCTTCAGCGGGTCTGCGGCATCGAAGTTGGGCGGCTCGATGAAGTACCCCCCCCCTTCCGGCACGAAGAACACCACAATGGAAAAGAAGAACAGGAACACCACCACACCCACGATATCCTTCACGGAATAATAGGGATGGAATGGAATGCCATCCTTGGGAATGCCGTTTTCATCCTTGTTGTTCTTGATTTCCACGCCATCGGGGTTGTTGGAACCCACTTCATGCAAGGCCATGATGTGGGCAGCCACCAGCCCGACCAGCACCAGGGGAACCGCAATGACATGGAAGGCAAAGAAGCGATTGAGGGTGGCATCGGAAATGACGTAGTCACCACGAATCCACAAGGCCAGGTCATCGCCGATCACCGGTATGGCACCAAACAGGGATACGATTACTTGTGCGCCCCAATATGACATCTGCCCCCAGGGAAGCAGATAACCAAAGAACGCTTCCGCCATCAGGCACAGGTAAATCAACATGCCGAAGATCCAGATCAGTTCCCGTGGTTTCTTGTAGGAACCATAGATCAATCCACGGAACATATGCAGATAGACCACGATAAAGAAGGCGGATGCCCCGGTGGAATGGATATAGCGGATCAGCCAGCCCCATTGCACATCACGCATGATGTATTCCACGGAGGCAAAGGCACGCTCCGCATCGGGCTTGTAGCTCATAGTGAGGAAGATGCCGGAAACAATCTGAATCACCAGCACCAGCATGGCCAGGGAACCGAAGAAATACCAGAAGTTGAAGTTCTTCGGTGCGTAATACTTGGAGAGGTGATCCTCCCAGAGGGAACTCAGCGGAAAGCGGGCATCCACCCAGCCCAGGATACCGCCTTGCCATTTTTCACGATTTCCGCCAGCCATTATGCAGCTCCTTCGTCTTCACCGATGAGTATCACGGTGTTGCTTACATAGCGATGAGGGGGTACCACCAGATTCAGCGGTGCCGGCACGCCCTGATATACACGGCCCGCCAGATCAAACTTGGAACCGTGACAGGGACAGAAGAAGCCACCCTTCCAATCCGATCCCATATCCGCCGCAGCCACTTCCGGACGGAAGGTGGGGGAACAACCCAGATGGGTGCAGATGCCCACCAGCACCAGGTATTCCGGTTTGATAGAGCGTGCTGGATTCGCCGCGTATTCGGGCTGCTCGGATTCGGCTGAAGCGGGATCCCGCAGCTGACTGTCCAGTTGCGGCAGAGCAGCCAGCATTTCCTTGGATCGGTTGACGACCCATACCGGCTTACCGCGCCACTGCACACGGATCATCTGTCCAACTTCCAGCTTACTGATGTCGGCTTCCACAGGAGCACCTGCGGCCTTGGCCTTGTCACTGGGGAGCATGGAGGTAATAAAAGGAACCGCTACGTAGGCGGCGCCAACGGCTCCCACCACGGTGGTGGCGGCGGTTAAAAACCGGCGTCGGCTTGGGTCTGCACCTTGGGCACTCATTCAGCGTTCTCCAGAAAATGAGTCAAAAATTCGCACAGCGCTTGCTGCATGAGGGGCGTGGCGAATCGACACGAGATAGATCAGAATATTCTGAAATATGCCTTTCCGAGCCCCTATTCAGCGGCGTAGCTTCCTATAGTTGTGGTTTTAGGTCAAGCAAAAATCCACTTAATTGAGCAAAATCAATATAATGCGCACTCACCATCAAAAGTGAGCCTTACACGGGGTTATCCAGATCCAGAAAGCGGTGCTCAATCCCAAAGGTTTGCGCCAGGTGCTCTCCCAGGGCCTGTACGCCGTACCGTTCCGTGGCATGGTGCCCGGCAGCAAAATAGTAAATGCCCAGTTCCCGTGCGGTATGCACCGTGGATTCGGAAATTTCACCGCTGATATAGGCATCGGCCCCCTGGGCCACCGCCAGTTCGATATAGGATTGTGCCGCACCGGTACACCAGGCCACGCGGCGAATGGGTTGGCTGGCTCCGCCCACCCGCAGGGGTTCACGCTGCAATACCTGTTGCAGCCGCTCACTGAGGGCTTGCGCCGATAGGGCTGCATCCAGGTCGCTGTACCAGACCAACTCCGCACCACCCGGCTCGCCACAACGCCCCGCGGGCGTCAGATCCAGCCGCCTGCCCAGCTGGGCATTGTTGCCCAGCTCCACATGGGCATCCAGGGGTAAATGATAGGCAATAAGGCTGATTTCCTGTTCCAGCAAACGCTTCAGCCGTGCCCGTTTCATACCGGTGATGGGGGCGGCTTCGTTTTTCCAGAAGTAGCCGTGATGCACCAGCAGGGCATCGGCTCCGGCTTCCACCGCCGCCTCCACCAGTTGCAGACTGGCGGTAACCCCGGTGACCAGGGTTTGCACCTGCGACCGCCCCTCAACCTGCAAGCCATTGGGACAATAATCGCGAAAACCATCGGCTTCCAGCAGTTGGTCACAATAGTGGACCAGTTCAGTCAGTGTGGTCATGATTTCACAGTCTTATAGGGAATCCCTGCGCAGTGTATTGCCTTTGACGCCAGGTGGCGAGTCACCGTCTACTGCCTGGGTTGGACCCTTTCCAGGACTAGGCAGTAGAATGGTGACGTCACTCTCAGCCAAAGCCTGCTCATGAGCCTTTATAAATCCATGTCCTTTCTGGCTCAGGCCGTCACCGCCGGCCTGGCCATCGCCTTTGTGGTACTGCTGCTCAAACCGGAATGGCTTCCCACTACAGCGCGCGTCATTGAAATCAAGGAAACCGCGCCACAGACGCGTCCTCCCGCCGCCGCCATGGGACAGGGGCCTGTTTCCTATGCCGATGCCGT
>CBDUNQ010000390.1:0-3037 GCA_965368625.1 uncultured Gammaproteobacteria bacterium | reverse complement strand
ATACAGGCCCTGGCAGTCCATGGTCGAACGCGAGCCTGTGCCTATAGGGGTGAAGCGGAATATGACACCATTGCCGCCATCAAGGCGGACGTGAATATCCCGGTAATGGCCAATGGCGATATTCGCAGCCCGGAAAAGGCACGCCAGGTGCTGCAGTACACCGGGGCCGATGCGCTGATGATCGGACGCGCCGCCCAGGGGCGCCCCTGGATTTTTCGGGAAGTTTCCCATTTCCTTGCCACCGGCAAGCACCTGCCCACGCCTTCGGTGGAGGAAATCCGTCAGATCATGGTGCGTCATCTGGAAAATCTCTATGCCTTCTACGGTGAGTACACCGGGGTACGGGTAGCCCGCAAGCACATTTCCTGGTACACCAAACATCAACCTGATGGCAATGCCTTCCGGCAACAAATCAACCGTGTTGAAACCCGGGACGAACAGTTACGCCAGACTCACGCCTTTTTCGATCGGCTGGCGCAAGCGCAGGGGGGGCTGGCGGCATGAAACTGCCTGGGCATGGAGGGAAGCCATTGTCGCTGCGTGAATGTGTACAGGCGGCATTGGAACAGTATTTTACCGACCTCAAGGGGCATGAAGCGGAAAACATCTATGCCATGGTGATCGGAGAAGTGGAAAAGGCCATACTGGAGACGGTAATGCAGCAGGCACAGGGAAATCAGACCCATGCTGCACAAATGCTGGGTATCAATCGCAGCACGCTGCGCAAAAAACTGAAATTGCATGACGTAGCGTGTTGAGTCCCGCTTACGTACCTTCGCCGGTATTTCCTCCGTCCCCATGAAACCTCACTGCCTTGACCGGAGATGGATTCTCCTTGGTAGAAGTATTGGGCTGCAAGTGCTGGCTACCTTATGAAAGTCCAGGGTCCTCGGGGATTGGAAAACGGTCCCCGGTAACTACCCGGAATGAATGTTTAATTACGCAACTACAGGTTCATATCATGAATGCAATTCAACGTGCGCTGCTCAGCGTTTCCGATAAAACCGGCATTGTGGAGTTCGCTCGCCAATTGCACGGTCGGGGCGTGGAAATACTTTCTACCGGCGGTACGGCAAAATTACTGGCCGATGAGGGTGTTCCCGTGGTGGAAGTTTCCGACTACACCGGTTTTCCGGAAATGATGGCGGGTCGAGTGAAAACCCTGCATCCGAAAATACATGGTGGCATCCTGGCGCGCCGTGGTACGGATGAAGCCGTAATGCAGCAACATGATATTCCCGCTATCGATCTGGTGGTGGTGAATCTCTACCCCTTTGAGGCTACGGTTGCCCGGTCGGATTGTGATTTACCCATGGCCATTGAAAATATCGATATTGGCGGACCCACCATGTTGCGAGCGGCGGCAAAGAATCATGCGGCGGTCACCGTGGTGGTGGATGCTGCGGATTACGGGGCGGTGCTTGCGGATATGGAGGCAAACCAGGGGGCAACCTCGGAAGCGACCCGCTACCGCCTGGCGGTGAAAACCTTTCAGCATACGGCCCGCTATGACGGGGCGATCTCCAATTATCTGGGTGGCCGGAATATGCCGGGCGCCGACGCGAAATTCCCGGAAACCTTCAGCCTGCAGGTAAAGAAGGTGCAGGCCATGCGCTATGGGGAAAATCCCCATCAGGGCGCCGCCTTTTATGTGGAACACAGCTTGACGGATGCCTCGGTTGCCACGGCAAAACAGTTGCAGGGTAAGGAGCTTTCCTACAACAACATAGGCGACACGGATGCTGCGCTGGAATGCGTAAAAAGTTTTACTGAAGGTCCGGCAATTGTCATCGTCAAGCATGCCAACCCCTGTGGCGTGGCCTATGGCAAGACCCTGTTGGAAGCCTATGATCGTGCCTATCAGACGGATCCCGAATCCGCTTTTGGTGGCATTATCGCCTGTAATGGCGTTCTGGATGCCGCCACGGCCGCCGCCATTGTGGAGCGGCAGTTTGTGGAAGTGATCATTGCCCCGGAAGTGGCGCAGGATGCCCTGCCGATCCTGGCAGCCAAGAAGAATGTACGCGTGCTTGCCTGCGGTCAGTGGTCAGCGGAAGAGCCCCCCCGCTATGATTTCAAACGCGTCAATGGCGGATTACTGGTACAGGATGCCGATCTCGCCCTCATCAATGACGTAAAGGTAGTGAGCCAGCGCGCACCCAGTGAAGCGGAAATGCGTGATTTATTATTTACCTGGAGAGTGGCGAAATTCGTCAAATCCAATGCCATTGTCTATGGCAAGGATGGCATGACCATTGGTGTAGGTGCCGGACAGATGAGTCGGGTCAACAGTGCGCGCATTGCCGGTATCAAGGCAGCGCATGCCGGTCTGCAGGTAAAGGGTTCGGTAATGGCTTCCGATGCCTTTTTCCCCTTCCGCGATGGCATTGATCAGGCCGCGGAAGCGGGCATCACGGCTGTGATCCAACCCGGTGGCTCCATGCGTGATGAAGAAGTCATCGCTGCCGCCAATGAGCATGGTATGGCCATGGTGTTTACCGGTATGCGGCATTTCCGCCACTAGCCTGGTTGCGGTAGGCATTTGGTGCCGTAATCAACCTTTGTCCAGGTTCCGGGTAAGGCCGAGTGCAATGCACTGGGTTTCCATAGTATGAAATACCAGCAGCCCAGCCCGTTCCGGTTGGGTGCTGGGCAGACAATCGAGGGTCTTCATGAATATTCTGGTAATCGGTGGTGGCGGGCGCGAACATGCTTTGGCCTGGAAGGTGGCTCAATCGCCACAGGCGGACAAGGTGTATGTGGCGCCGGGAAATGCCGGTACGGCGCGTGAACCCGGTGTGGAAAATGTGGCCATTGGCGCGGAACAGGTGGATGCCCTGCTGGACTTTGCCCGTAGCCATGCCATTGGCCTCACCATCGTCGGCCCCGAAGTCCCCCTGGTGAAGGGGGTGGTGGATGCCTTCCAGGCTGCTGGCCTGCGTATCTTCGGCCCCAGTAAGGCGGCTGCGGCCCTGGAGGGATCCAAGGCCTTCAGCAAGGATTTTCTGGCGCGCCATAACATTCCCACGGCCGCTTA
>CBDUNQ010000389.1:0-3051 GCA_965368625.1 uncultured Gammaproteobacteria bacterium | reverse complement strand
GGCTCATGTAGGCTGACTCCCGATCGTGCATATTGCCTTGCTGGCCGCAAAAAGTGGTCCGGCAGAGCCTATCGGATCGGTATCAGCAGGCCTTAGATATGGTGGAGTTTCCCCTACCCCAAATGCAGGCCGATGAAGCCGTGCTGGAATCCCCGCTGGAAGGCTATGCCTTATTGGACTTCGGTGCGGGTCGCAAGCTGGAGCGCTGGGGGGATTATCTTGTTGAACGCCCCGATCGCTACGCCCGGGGAGAGCCCAGGGAAAGCCACTGGCAAGCCCACTGGATCTATGTGGCCACGGGGACCCGGGGTCACTGGGAACCCACGGAAAGCGGCTTACCCCGGCAATGGTCCATCACCCTTCAAGGGCAGGAAGTGCTCTGTAAGCTGGGTGCCGGGGGGCGGGTCGGTTTGCATCCGCGCGATGTGATCTGTGGCCAATGGCTGCGCAGCCGCATCGAAGGTTGTTATGACCTGGATGAAATACGCGTGCTGAATCTGTTTGCCGGTAATGGCTTTATCAGTGCCCAGGCGGTGCAGGCCGGTGCCTCGGTAATCCACGTGGAAGCCGATGCAGAGATGCTGGCATTGGCCCGTGAGCAGGCAGGCAGTCAGCAAGTGCAGTATGTGCAGGACGATGTCATCACCCATGTTGAAGATTTATTACGCCGCCAGGCGCGCTTTGATCTGATTGTGCTGCCGGCGCCGCACCTTGGCCATGGTCCGCGCGGCCAACTCTGGGACCGGGAAGTGGATTTGCCCAAGCTCATGGCATATCTGCCGCGCCTTGTCAGTGAGCATTGCCTGGGCGTCTGGGTATCTACTGATGGGGGTGCTATCACCTGGAAGGCGGAAAGCCTGGGCCAGTTGCTGCATGAACGGCTGCCCGGTAGCACCATCGAGCCACTGACCATGGGAATGAAAACCACCGATGGCCGGGTTTTGCCGGCGGGTGTGGCGGCACGCTGGTTCGATGATACGGACTACCTGCAAACCGGTAGTCAGCCATTGACCGCGGCCCAGCTGGAAGAGCGTCTCGACGTGCATATGCTGTCTGCCGGGGCGGCCGAAGAAGCCTGTGCATCACTGGCGGAATTCCCCCGGGAGCAGCAGGACTTCGTGTTGCGCTGGGCGGCGGTGGTGGCGCGTACCAGTGCCGGTATGGCCTTCAATTTTGTTACCCATGTATGTCCCGCACTGCGATTGATGGATCTGGCCGGTGTGGAAGCCTGGCTGCTGGAGTGCATGGATCGCTACGATACCAAGGGTTTGCATCCTGCCGTGGCGGCCTTCAAGGATGTGGAAAATTTTGCCCGGGAATACAAGGCACGTAAAACCGGCGTTGCCTTTGACGATGTGATCAATGTACTGGAACCCTTTGTTCATGGCTTGAACGGTCGCAAGCTGAAGCTGGAGGTGGGTGAACAGTCCTATACCGATACGGAAACCCTTTTCCTTCCCTCCTGCATCAGCCGCTTCCAGGAAAAGCCACGTAATTATCAATTGTACAAGGCCTTGCTGGTGCATCAGTGGGCGCAGAATTGGTATGGCACCTGGCGTGTGGAAATCACGGCCGCCCTGGCGGGCTATGGGGATCCGGCGCAGGCGCTGCGATGCTTCCATCGTCTGGAAACCCTGCGTCTGGATGCCTGTGTGGCGAGGGAATTTGCCGGTCTGGCGCGTGAAATGGCATGGTTGCGTGAAGCGTCCGGCAGCCATGTGTTGCCTGCCGCCTGGCAGGCGGCAGCACAGGAACTGCAAAGGTCCGATGCGAATACAGCAAGCAGTCTGTATTGGGTGTCGCAGCTGCAGGGGCAGGAGCTGCCAAAAGCGCCGCCCTATGCCGGAGAACTGGTGCCGGAACAGGTAAAAAAGGTGCGAGACCTGCGCCTGGAAAAAGAACGTCAACTGTTTCGTTTGATGGTAGCCCGTGCCGTGGAGGATCAACGACGCAAGGAAGAGCTGCAGCAGGAAAGCGGTCACGAAATGGATGAGGAACAGGAAGGTGGGGTAAAGCGTGCCGCGCCGGAATTACAACTGCAGGCCAAATCCGATGAAGATACCGCCAATGGGGTCAGTTTTGAGTTCACCATTGATGGTAGACCCGTAGCGCCACCGGAGGATATGAAAGGCACCATGGCCTCCATCTGGCAGGATCTGGGTGAAATTCCTCCCGAATATCTCGAGGCGGCCGGTGATGGCGCCTACTACGCCGGGGCCTTGCCTGAGGATGAAAACAAATCCGAAGACGTATGGAAGGGTACCTATCATGAAGAGGGGGCCTTCCTTTACAACGAATGGGATTATGAGCGTCAGCGGTACCGGAAAAACTGGGCGGTACTGCGTGAGATGGATGTGCATCCCAGTCATGACCGGTTTGTGGAACAGACGCTGCAAAAATATCGTGGACTCACCGGTGAACTGCGCCGTACCTTTGAGGCCCTGCGCGGAGAAGACAAGTTGCTCAAGAAGCAGCCCTATGGCGATGATGTGGATATCGACGCCCTGGTGGAAGCCTATGCCGATGTGAAAAACGGCTTGGAGATGACGGATCGCCTGTTTACCAAGATGCATAAAATGGAGCGTAATATTGCCGTGATGTTCATGGTGGATATGAGTGGTTCCACCAAGGGTTGGATCAATGACGCCGAGCGTGAGTCCCTGGTGCTGTTGTGTGAGTCACTTGAGTTGCTGGGCGATCGTTATGCCATCTATGGATTTTCCGGTATGACCCGCAAGCGCTGTGAAGTCTACAAAATAAAAAGCTTTGATGATCACTATGATCAGGAAGTGAAAGCGCGGATCAGCGGGATCCGGCCCAAGGACTACACTCGCATGGGGGTTACCATTCGACACCTGAGCAAGCTGCTTAATGAAGTGGAAGCGCGCACGAAATTGCTGATCACCCTGTCCGATGGCAAGCCCGATGACTATGACAGCTACCGGGGCGCCTATGGTATTGAAGATACCCGGCAGGCACTGATCGAAGCCAAGCGGGATGGTATCCATCCCTTGTGTATCACCATCGATAATGAAGCCCGGGATTATCTGC
>CBDUNQ010000388.1:0-3055 GCA_965368625.1 uncultured Gammaproteobacteria bacterium | reverse complement strand
TTGTTGTCATGGAGAACATGGCTGCGTTCATTAGAGGGGTTAATCTTTTCGACAATTCGGCTGAACCATAGAGGCGCCCGTGCACTTATTGTCCGTAAGAGTCCCTCCTGGAAAGACACCCACTCATCGAATAAGGCTTACAGCAAAACTTCACTCCCATAGCCTGGCGCCTTGCCTGCGAATGGTAGCTTCTCCCTTGCCGGCGTACTACAATGTAATACATCTGATCATCTCATTTTGGAGGCCCCCATGGGCACCCTGACCATACGCATCGACGACGAACTGGAAAAGGATCTGGACCAACTCGCCAAGGCACAGCACCGGACCAAGAGTGATCTTGCCCGTGAGATGTTGCGCAAGCGCATTGCCGTGGAACGTTTTCGCGCCCTACGCGGCAAGGCGCTTCCCTTGGCGGAAGCCGCCGGTTATGTCACCGATGAAGATGTCTTTCGGGACATCTAGTGCTCATCTTCCTGGACACCAATGTACTCGCCAGTGCCTTGGTGTCCCGCGGACTGTGCGCCGAACTGTTTGAAGTTATCCTGCAATCCCACCAACTATTGATCTCAGAACCCGTGCTCAAGGAACTGGCCCGGGTACTCCCCGAGAAACTGGGTCAAACGAAAGCCATCACTCATGACTTCATCGCCCTGCTGCGAACAGAAGGTATCTTGATTACCGAAGAACACGCCTTGCCAAACCTTCCCGATCCCGATGACGAGGCTATTGTTGCTTCTGCGCTTGCGGGTAAAGCAGAAGTGTTTGTGACGGGGGATAAAGCACTGCTGCAACTCAAGCTGGTTAGCGATCTTCCCATCATTGCGCCCAGGAAGTTATGGGAAATATTGGCGAATGATAGTGTAAAGTAAGCGCAAGGCTTTGTATGCACACCATGGCTTTGTCGAATCGCCACTCGATCCGATGAGGATAATGGTCTCGCTACGAGATGCAGCAACCTGGGGTCCTAAAAGCAAAGACTCAACTTGGGGTCGGAACACAGATTTCGCTGATATGTCAATCATTGTGTTCGATCACTGGGTGTGTATTGATGTGTATGCCCGGTACCGGGCCCGGACTTGTTTGTAGTTATAGCTCGTGAGAATAAAGACTGGGTTCTTTGTAATAAAAATCCGGCTTACTTGCCCGCGCGCACCAAACCACCCAGGCCCGCTTTCACCAACTCTTCGGAGAGCCGTGCGCGTATGGCCTGGGGGTCTTCATAGCCCATCACTTCTTCGCACAGAGCGCGCGCCTGGGCTTGCCGGAAGCTGCGAATCACCCATTTCACCCGCGGCAGACTGGCGGCACTCATACTCAGGCTATCCACGCCCAGGCCGAGTAACAGCAGGGCGGCGGCCGGATCCCCGGCCATTTCTCCACAGACACTCACGGGCTTGCCATGCCGCTTGGCGCCCTCCATCACCTGGCGCAAGGCATACAGCACGGCCGGGTGCAGGGTATTGTAGAGGGAAGCCACCCGGGAATTATTTCGATCCACCGCCAGTAAATACTGGGTGAGGTCATTGGTGCCCACGGAAAAAAAATCCACCCGCGAACACAGGGCGTCCACCTGATAGACCGCCGAGGGCACCTCAACCATCACCCCCACTTCGGGCATATTCACACTGAGACCGTCTTCCCGCAATTCCTGGTACGCACGCTGTATAAGGACCATGGCGGAATCCACTTCCGCCACATTGCTGATCATGGGTAACAGTAATTTTGCGTTATCCAAGCCCACACTGGCCTTGAGTATGCCGCGCAACTGGGTAAGAAAGATCTCCGGGTGATCGAGAGAGATACGAATGCCACGCCAACCGAGAAACGGGTTGTCTTCCTTGACCGGAAAATACGGCAGGCTTTTATCACCACCGATATCCAGGGTGCGCAACACCACCGGGCGCGGTGAAAATGCCTTGAGCACATGATGATAGATGCGCCGCTGCTCTTCCTCTCCTGGAAAGCGGTCGCGAATCATGAAGGGCACTTCGGTACGATACAGGCCAACTCCTTCGGCCCCACTGCGCAGGGAGGGTGCAATGTCGGAGCGTAAGCCGGTATTGGCCATCAGGGGTACCGCCACGCCATCCAGGGTTTCCGATGGGAAGCCCACCAGTTCGCGCAAATCCGCAGTGAGTTCCGCCTCTTCCTTGGCCAGACGCTCGTATTCTTCCTTGACCGTTTGCGAAGGCTTGACGAACACGCGCCCCATATAGCCATCGGCAATGAGTTCCTGACCTTCCAGGCGGTTAACCGGCAGGTCTTCCACCCCCATCACCGCCGCCACCCCCAGGGCGCGGGCCAGAATCGCCACATGGGAGGTACTGGAGCCGCGCGTGGAAACCACCCCTACCAGGCATTCGGGCGGCACTTAAGCCAATTGACCGGCTGAAATCTCTTCACCCACCAGTATGGTCTGGGGGTAGGCGCTATCCGGTTCGGGAACCTTGGGTTGCAGTTGTGCCAGTAGACGATGACCGAGGTCGCGGATATCCGCGGCACGCTCACGCAAATATTCGTCATCCATATTCTCAAACAGGCGTACATGTTCAAGAATGGTGTCACGCAAGGCACCCTGGGCCCAGTTGCCACCATGAATCCGCGCCACGGTGTGCTTCACCAGGTTGTCACTGCCCAGCATCATGGCCAGGGCATCGAACAAGGCCAAATCCTCGGGAGGCAGCTTGGATGCCATGGAAGCGGACAGGGCACGCAAATCCGCCTGCACCGCCTGTACCGCATCGCGAAAACGCGATTCTTCGGCTACGGGATCGATGATGTCGCGATCGGGTATGGATTTCAGATCGGCCGGGGGATACACCACGCGGGCGCGACCCACGGCTACGCCCGGCGATCCAGCCAAGCCCTGCAGGTTGTAGCGCTCCTTGCCACTGTCTTCCAGAAGCTCATCGATTTCGCCATTGGTGTCGGCGTGACTGATGGCACCGGCAAGCTGTGCCGCCAGGGTTAATAAAAAGGTTTCTTCCTCATCGGAGAATTTACAGGCTTCCCGCTTGCGAACCACCAGTACCCCGAGCACCTTGCGGTGTTGGAT
>CBDUNQ010000387.1:0-3058 GCA_965368625.1 uncultured Gammaproteobacteria bacterium | reverse complement strand
GAAGCGGTGATCACCAGCACCAGTAGCACACCCAGGAGCACCCAGATGTGCCAATGCTGATACAACAGAATTTTCTTGTTTGCCGAATCCACGCCGCCGCCAGACCGCTCCACTCAGGGGAGCAGGGCAATTCCCTCCAGTCCACAGGTTTCTTCCAGACCGAACAGGATATTCATGTTTTGCAGTGCCTGCCCGGCGGCGCCCTTCACCAGATTATCGATCACCGACAACACCACCACCCGCTCGCCGCCCTGTGGACGATGAACGGCGATGCGGCAATGGTTGGCGCCTTTCACACTACGCGTTTCGGGGTGGGATCCCGCCGGCATCACATCCACGAAGGGTTCATGGGCATAGCGTTGTTCAAAGAGTGCCTGCAGGTCCAGATCCGTCTTCACCAGTTGTCCGTAGAGCGTGGCATGAATACCGCGAATCATGGGTGTGAGATGCGGCACGAAGGTCAGGTCAACGGGTTGCGATGCCATCCACGCCAACCCCTGGCGAATTTCCGGTAAATGCCGGTGTCCGGGCACGCCATAGGCCTTGAAGCTTTCACTGGCTTCACTGAGCAGTGAACCCACACTGGCCTTGCGTCCGGCACCACTTACGCCGGATTTGGCATCGGCAATCAAGCCATCCAATGCAATTACACCCTGCTCCACCAGGGGCAGGAAGCCCAACTGCACCGCTGTAGGGTAGCATCCGGGATTGGCAACCACGCGTGCCTTGGCAATGGCGGAGCGATTCATTTCCGGTAAGCCATATACCGCTTCCTCAAGTATCTCCGGGCAGGCGTGAGGCATGCCGTACCATTTTTCCCACAGGGCCGGATCACGCAAGCGGAAGTCTGCCGCCAGGTCGATGATTTTGGTATCGGATGCCAGTAATTCCGGCACCATTTCCATGGCGATGCCATTGGGTGTGGCAAAGAACACCAGGTCACACTGCGCCAGGGTTTCAGGGTCCGGGGCGCTGAATGCCAGGTCCAGATGACCACGCAAATTGGGAAACATCTCGGCTACCGGGGTACCCGCTTCCCCCCGGGAAGTGATCACCTGCAGCGCCACTTCCGGATGCCCGGCCAGCAAGCGCAACAATTCAACACCGGTATATCCGGTACCTCCCACCACACCTACCTTGATCATACTGATTTCCCACGCATGACAGGCAACCTGCCTGTCCAAGAATTATACAGAGCCCTGATAATACAGCCCCTGGACCGGACAGCGCCACTCTTACCCATAGACCCGGTTTGGCTTTGTGCAGGAAAAGACACAGTGTTTTCACAGCCTGGACGGCAACTGCGCTTGTGACCGGCACGGAACTGAGTACCATGCTAAACCATAACAAGCACCATTGAGGGCAGCTAATGGATCCGGTCTCCACCATCGCCCTGGCCATGGGCGTCGCCTGGGCCAGCGGAATCAATCTCTATGCCGCCGTGTTCATGCTCGGCTTCATGGGAGGCAATGGCTACATGGAGTTACCTCCTGACCTGGCCCTGCTCAGTGACCCGCTGGTGATGTTTGCTTCAGGCGCCATGTACCTGCTGGAATTTGTGGCCGACAAGACACCGGGCGTGGATACCGGTTGGGATGGGATACACACCTTCATCCGTATACCGGCGGGCGCGATTCTGGCGGCCGGCGCCGTTGGTGAAGTCAGTGCCGCCGCACAACTGGCGGCGGGCCTGGTGGGTGGTGGACTGGCGGCCGGCAGCCATGCCACCAAAGCCGGCAGCCGGGTGATGATCAACACCTCACCCGAACCCTTCAGCAACTGGGCTGCATCCGTGACGGAGGATGTAGCCGTGATTGCCGGTCTGTGGACCGCTCTGAACCACCCCATCCTGTTCCTGATACTGTTGGCCTGCTTCATCCTGTTGATGATTTGGCTGTTGCCGAAACTATGGCGTTCACTCAAGGGGGTCATGGGCTTTTTTCGGGACTGGTTTCGAAGTTCTCCGCAAGCCTCTAAATCAAAGCCCAAGCCGGATCATCCGCAGGACAACAATACCCCGCCATGAAATTCAAACGCCACCTGCTCATGGGTATGGCCGTGGCCATCCCCTTGCTCACCTGGCTCCTGCTTCGTCCGGCACCCATGGCGCCAGAACTGCGCTTCACCACCATTCAGGGGCAAGCCATTTCCCTGGCAGAGATGCGCAATCGTGCCGTGCTGGTAACCTTCTGGGCCACCACCTGCGCCAGCTGCCTGGAGGAAATGCCCCACCTTCTGCAACTCTATCGTGAGTTTCATGATCAAGGCCTGGAAATCATCGGCATCGCCATGAACTACGACCCCCCCAACCGGGTTGTGCAGCTGGCTCAACAGCGTCAGCTACCCTACCCCATCGTTCTGGATACGGGAGAGCGTGCCGCCCGGGCCTTCGGCAATATTCGCGTAACGCCCAGCCATATCCTCATTGCCCCCGGGGGCCGCATCACGCACAAGACCACCGGCCCACTGGATATGCCAACGCTACGCAGTGAGCTGCTCGCCATGCTAGGCTAGGGCCTGTTACTACGAGGCAAGCAGGCGCGGAGCCTCCCAGCGGAGGCAGGATCATTCTTCATGCTTTGGATCAAAGCCATACATATTATTTTCATGGTCACCTGGTTTGCCGGCCTGTTTTATCTGCCCCGTCTCTTCGTCTACCATGCCGATTGCGAGGATTCAGCCGGCAATGAACGCTTTAAGGTCATGGAGCGCAAGCTTTATGCCATCATGACCATTGGCGGAATCATTACCGCCATTTTCGGTTTTTGGTTAGTATTTGCCTATTGGTGGCCACCGCTACAGGGCTGGCTACTGGCAAAATTGTTTCTGGTGGCCCTGCTGGTGGCCTATCATTTATATTGTGGCCGCCTGGTACGCATATTCCGTGAAGATGCCAACCGCCGCAGCCATGTATTTTATCGATGGTTCAATGAATTTCCGGCTCTGATCCTCATTGCCGTGGTGATTCTGGCCATCGTCAAACCCTTTTGACCCTGGAGCAGCAACATGACCCGTGTAGTGCAATGTGTGGTTTTACAGCGGGAAGCCGATGGCCTGG
>CBDUNQ010000386.1:0-3061 GCA_965368625.1 uncultured Gammaproteobacteria bacterium | reverse complement strand
GGCTCAACCCGAATGACACTGAGGTGGTGAATGGCACGCTATTTTTCAGCAATTATGATCACCAGTTGTGGAAATCAGATGGCACTGAATCCGGCACGGTACTGATAGGTGATTTTCCCGGCATTAATTCACGAACCGATCATAATAATCTGACCAACGTTAATGGCACGCTGTATTTCAGTTTGCAAAATGATAGCGATGCATTTGATTTATGGAAATCCGATGGTAGCAGCGCCGGTACGAGTATGGTTTTCGGGAATATTGCAGATCGTAATTTTACCGTGAGCAATTTCAGAAATGTGGGGGGAAAACTTTTTTTCACGGAGGAAGAGAACTACACCGACACGGCTATATGGGTATCGAATGGCACACCCTCCGGCACGCAGCGGTTGGCCGTGTTGTCGGGCAGAGCGCCCGAAGCGGCACTCGCCACGGAGAATTTCTACTATATCACTCTGGGTAACCGCCTATGGCGATCCGATGGTACCGCTGCAGGTACGCTATCGCTGGCTTCCGGCGTGGATGAAGGCTTTTATGCCAGGCCGGTTCTTCATAGTAACCGGGTATATTTTTCAGCGGAAAACGCCAGTGGAGCAGGTCTGGAATTATGGAAAACCAATGGAGAGTTATTCGGTACTCAGCTGGTGCGCGATATCGCATGGCAGACGAAATCCTCTTCACCGCGCCATTTCGTTTCCATTGCCGGCGGGCTTCTTTTTGAAGCCAACAAGGGAAATCATCTGGGTGGTTTCGCACTCTGGAAATCCGATGGGACAGCTTCTGGTACTCAGCGGGTAAAGGATATCAGCCAGTATACCTATGGTTCATACCCGAATGGGCTGACCGCAGTCGGCAATCATGTGTTCTTCTTTGCCAATATGACCCGACATCCTTTTTACCGGCAGCAATGGGAACTGTGGAAAACCGATGGCACCGATTCCGGTACCCAGGCGGTACTCAATCTCATTGAGGAAAAGACACAGAGCAATCTTTATTTTGGTAGTGAGTTCGCCTATCCGGTGGCCTTTGACGGCCGCCTGTATCTGAGTGGGCGAGAGGCTAATGGTTGGGCCATGTGGAGAACCGATGGCTCGGTCGCTGGCACTGAAAAGCTCACCGCCCTGTTGCCGGGTGGTTTGCAGGGTCTAGCGGAACAGCTCACGGTGTATTCCGGGAACCTTTACTTCTTTGCGCCCTCATGGCATGGGCAGGGTCTGTGGCGCCTGACACCAGGCGCCGGCACAGCTGTACTTGTAGCGGAGGGGCTGAGTTCGCCCTCCAATCTTTCCCTGCAACAGGGAAAACTGTTTTTTGTCAATGATGCAAAAGAGTTGTGGCTTTCCGATGGAACGGCTGCCGGAACCAATAGGCTGATCACCATGCCGGTTGCCATGGATGCGGAGGTGGATGAGCTGCAGTCATTCAATGATCGATTTATCTTTCGAGTACAGTGGAATTACCACTATGAGGGTTTTTATAACGATTCCGCGCTATGGATTTCCGATAGCACTGCAGCGGGAACCTATTCATTGAAAAGCCCCTATCCTCGAACGGTATTGACGGGTGAAAAAGGTATTTTATATGCCGGTTTTGATGGTGTATGGGTATCAGATGGTAGCGTATCAGGCACAGAACGCATCTCCAGCTTTATCAACACGCGTCATTTGACAGATGTAAATGGTATTGCTTATTTCAGTGTTGATGATCAGGCATTATGGATGACAGACTGGACGCCGGCCGGAACCCGGCGTGTAACGGATGGTATCTTTATCGTTGCAATGGAAAAAATCAATGATGCGCTTTACTTCAGTGCCTACGATGAGGCAGGTGGCGGAGGATATTTCAGTGACTCACTTTCCCTGCGAATGAGTGATGGCACGGCGGCTGGTACCGTAGTGGTCAAGCCTGGTATCTACCTTTCCCGTACCCTTGAAACACCCAATGGAAACCTTTTTATCGGGTTTCTGGAGGGCAAGGCCGAGCAAATCTGGAAAACCGATGGTACGGAAAGCGGTACCATGGCGCTCAGTAATATTCCCACCTACACCGATTATCGATTCATTCAATTTTCCAGCCACCTGGTAGTTGATAAGCGATTGTTTATCGCCATGGATGGTGGCATGGAGGGCAGTGAGCTCTGGTTGCTTGATTTGGCAGACAACGCAGCAAATACCGGGGTAATGGGTGACTATACCTGGCTGGATATGGATGCCGATGGCGTACAAGACAGTAGTGAAACAGGGCTTGCGGGTATTCACGTGGCGCTCGAAGACTGCTCGGGTAATCCTATCGATTCCCGCATCAGTGATGCCGCGGGAGGCTTTCTGTTTAACCACTTGGCCGCGGGCAGTTACCGTTTACAATTTTCACTGCCAGTGGGCTATGCCTTCAGTCCGAGAGGCCGGGGAGGCGATTACCAGTTGGATAGCACCGTTGACCCCGCCACTGGCTTGATACCCTGTAAGCCGCTTGCGGAAGGGCAAAGGCGCACGGGGCTGGATGCAGGATTTGTTCAAATACATGCCACTGGAAAAATGGGCGACCGGGTGTGGTTGGACATGGACAGGGATGGTGTGCAGGATACCAGTGAACCTGGTTTTGCCAATGTCTCCGTGAACCTGGAAGACTGCAGTGGTAATGTATTGCAGATGGCCTCAACCAATCAGAGCGGTTTTTTTCTCTTCGATCAACTGGTAGATGGTGATTACCAAATGCGATACTCCGCACCCGCAGGATACAGGTTCAGCCCGGAAAATGCGGGTATCGACTACCGCCTGGATAGTAATGCCAACCCGGTGAGTGGGCTCGTGCCCTGTAAAACCATTCGTAATGGGCAGGGTCGGCGGGCACTGGACGCGGGGCTGATGGTGGTGCCCTAGTGGGGATTTCTTGCTTGATGTCGTAAATTTTTGATTGAACCGCCCCGTATCCGGATTGTAATCTCGGAAGTAGCTGTAAACCAATCCCAATAGGTGGTGGCGCCCTACCCGGGAATTATAGGATTTCACCTAACAGGCGTGTAAGAAAATCGCTTGCATAATGTGTAGCAGTTCAGATCTGA
>CBDUNQ010000385.1:0-3065 GCA_965368625.1 uncultured Gammaproteobacteria bacterium | reverse complement strand
AGAGCGACTTTCTGCAGAGGGAGCACCGGCTTGCATGCCACTGCCTGCACCACCCAGCAGCCCACCCAGACCACCTCCCCCGAAATAGGCATAGGCACCAAAGGCCAGCACAGCGACCACCGTGCCCTTGAAGCCCAGGAAACGAAATATCAGCGGCAGCAGACGCAGCAGACCACCCCCGCCTCCGCCCAGACGCATCCCACCCATACCACCCAGACCACCGGTGGATTCCCCTCTGCGGTCTTCCACATTGCTGCTTTGTCGTCTACCTTGCCAGCGCATGGGCCATCTCCCTCCTGGTTATTTCAGGCTTTATACTTTGGTAACACACAGCCCCGAAACCGGGTGGCGACACGAAACGATGATAAACCGCCTCCGAATATGCGAGGTTTCCAGCATTGCACGCTTTGGAGTCTATTCCCAATGCCTGGTGGCGGTTTTTACTAAAATTCAACAATGCGGTCGCGTAACAGGTCCTGGAAAAGGCAGGCACACATCGTCATGCATCGAAAAAGCAGGCACCTCATCCAGGCATACCACGTAGGAGCCTGCGAAGCAGGCGATTCCTTGTCGGTGCCTGAAGGTTTCGCCTGCTGCGCAGGCTCCTACAGGTGCAATTCTGAAATGAACACCATCACCCCAAACCTTGCTTACGGGCATACCATGTAGGAGCCTGCGAAGCAGGCGAACCTCCCGGCACAGGCGGGAAAGGAAACGCCTACCCCTCAATCAAAGGCCGGCGCATCAAATGCACCTTCTTTTTCCACGAAGGGCGACGGCAGGTTTTCACTTTCTTTGAGCGCTTGTTTGCGTTTCAGGCGTTTCTCCAACGCATCTTCGCGTGTCGGTACGCTTTTTTCACCGAACAACACATGCAACAGGAATTGGTAGCCGAATTTCATCAAGGCCATATCATCTGAATACAATGATTGCAGCATGGCTTCATCCAGGTCATAAGAATCCTGGAAGCCTTCACTGCGTACAAACTCGCGAAAGCGATCCATGTCGTAGCTGGCCATGAAAAAGAATTGGCGGCTGAGCTTGGAAGGGGTGCCAATCGCCGGCCCTGCGGATTTCATTTTCAACACCATCTGCCGCCAGCCGCGGCCATGGTCATCGTATTCATCTAGCCCCTGTTCCTTGCGGTAATCACGGATGCTGATTTCGCGACTCTCTTCATGTCCCTTACAGTGATCTTCGCGCACCATGACATAGGAAGCCGTGTCGGTGTATTCGTCGGAGCGACGCAGGGAAAGAAGGCCCACAGGATAATAGCGGCACGCCGTGGGACGATCCTCGTAAACGCCACAACCTTCATCGTTCATAAACTGGCACTGAGTGGTGTTTTCCAGGGGCTTCATCTTCACGCCTGGCATGCCATCCTTGGAAAACTCAAAGGGCACAGTGTATTGCAACAGAAACTCCGAGGATGTCATGCCCAGGTGATTCTTCAGCCTCACAATATCATAAGGCGTGAGGGCAAAATCGATGGATTTGCAACAGGCGTTGAAACACTCCACATCCTTATGACAGCGGAATTTGATTACGTGATCTTCACTGAATTGTTCAGGCGCAACCGGGCTGGCCGGAAAGGGGGATTCGCCGATATTGATGTCTACCATGTGAAAAACCTCGAACTACGATGTGTCTAACGATAGCCGGAATAGGGCATCCCTTCTACCTTGCAGAATCTGGGGGTGTCATCGGTAAACCGTACACCCATGCAAAGAATCCCATCTATACAGGTTTTCCTTGCAGGAATAAAAAGGTCCGGATGCAACGCACCCAGACCTTTAAACGCTCGGGGTGAGCGCCTGGCGCCACCCCGATCGCGACTACTGCACTACTTACTTGAAGAGCTTGCTCTTGTCTACCAGATCAACGTGCTTACGCTTGAAGCAGGTCCAAGTGTGGGTCTTTTGATCGTAAACAGAGTTCACGAAGCACTTCCAGTTTTCCTCATCGACAAAGTTTTTGTCCATGCGGTAGTAGAAGCCCGGGTAACGGGATTCTTCACGGAACTGAATGTGTTTCATGTGCGCTTCAGCCGTCAGGATACGATGGTAGTTTTCCCAGGCACGCAGCAATTCATGCAGGTCCTTGGCACGCATCTTAACCGCATCTTCCTTCAGCATATCCAGTTTTTCACTGGCCACTTCCAACATCTTAGCGTTGGTGGTGTAGTAGGTAGCCACACCCGCTACATACTCGTCCATGATCTTCTGCAGACGGAACTGCAGCATCTTGGGAGTGATGTAGTGTGGGTTGATGTCGATCGCCGTGGTGTAATCCTTGTGTTCCAGGAAGTTTTTCACCGGACGGTATACATCTTCCACCAGCTCATCCACCGAACGATCCAGCTCAGGCTTCAGATCAGGGTTGTCCAGGCAGTATTTCACCATGGACTTGGCACACATACGGCCTTCTGCATGGGAACCGGAAGAGAACTTGTGACCGGAAGCACCCACACCGTCACCGGCAGTGAACAGACCCTTGACGGTGGTCATGGAGCGATAACCCCAGTTCCAGCCCTTGGGCAGATGATCGGGAATACCTTCGCCCAGACCTTCATCCGTAGGCGCACCTACATCGGTAGGACCGGAAACCCAGATGCCGCAGCAACCGGAGTGGGAACCCAACAGGTAGGGCTCGGTGGGCATCAGTTCGGAGTTCTTCTTTTCCGGCTCGATGTTTTCACCTACCCAGATACCACACTGGCCGACACACATGTCGAGGAAGTCTTCCCAGGCTTCGGCTTCCAGATGCTTCACTTCGCGAGGAGACAGGGTTTCACGCAGGTTGGCCAGGGCGGTTACGGTGTCCATGTAGATGGGACCGCGACCTTCCTTCATTTCCTTCAGCATGAGGTGGTTACGCAGGCAGGAAGCCGGTACCGCCGCATGGCCGTAAGGAGGATAGTCATCCAGCATGTCTTTGTTGCGATCCATGTACACTTCGCCAAAGGCGTTGGTAGCCTTGGACTTGAAGAGCAGGAACCACGCGCCTACCGGACCGTAACCGTCTTTGAAACGGGTGGGTACGACGCGGTTTTCCATCAAGGTCAG
>CBDUNQ010000384.1:0-3068 GCA_965368625.1 uncultured Gammaproteobacteria bacterium | reverse complement strand
ACCCCGTTACGGTGCCCGGGATCCCAACCGGTACGGATTTTCAGGGTGACCGGAACCGCCACCGCCTTGACCACGGCATCCACAATGCGTGCCACCAGTGACTCATCCTGCAGCAGCGCGGAACCCGCCATGACATTACATACTTTCTTTGCGGGGCAACCCATGTTGATGTCGATGATCTGGGCACCCTGCTCCACATTGAAGCGCGCCGCTGCCGCCATCTGTTCAGGGTCAGCCCCGGCAATCTGTACGATGCGGGGCTCCACTTCACCCCCATGATCAATGCGGCGCCGGGTTTTTTCACTGCCCCACAACAGGGCATTGGCAGTGACCATTTCTGAAACCGCCATCCCGGCACCCAGCTCCTTGCATAACTGGCGAAACGGTCGATCCGTGACTCCCGCCATGGGCGCGAGCACCAGGTTGTTGGGCAATGTATAGGGTCCGATACGCATGGGCTACGGTGTATAAAAATCCCGGGTCATGGAGATTGCTGGACAGCAAAGTGTACCGGCTAACCCTGGCCGGATAAAGTCGCAGTAGTCCGCTGTAATGACAACAAGAACTTACACTCGCAAATGGACAGAATAAGCACTTGCAGCGGCGCGGGTTTCCGATTTGGGACAGCAGGCTCTAGCGAAAATCCATGGTAAAGGACACGGCACGGCGCCCCGGATCCACCACTTCGAGCTGAATGGCCACCCGCTCCCCCGGCGCCATGCCTTTATTGACCGAAGGCAAATTCAAATATTCCTCCGGCGTGAATCTGCGCTGTGCCACGGGTGTACCGGAGAGATCAGAGAAACCCACTTCGAACACCGGATAGGGTTGGGTAAAATTCGCGCGATTGATAAAGGTGGCACTCACCAGCACCACCTCTTTACGTTCGGGATGATCGCGCACTTCCCGCTCCACCAGATCCAGCATGCCCAGGGACCGCCGCAGGGGGACTTCACAACCCAACACCGCACAAAAGCGTTCCACCCAGGGGCGCAATTGTGGATCCTGGGACCAGGGGACGCGTTGCATGTAGACGAATTGACCGGCCAGGCCAATGCTCAGCATCCATACGGCCACCCACTGCCAGACACGCCTTGCCGAGCGTTTGCGCCGCGGGGCTTGCAACTCCCGCTGTAACTCCGCCTCCAGGGTTCTGCGCGCCTGATCCGCAAGGGCTTCGCCACCCCCGGTGTCCCGGCCAGGACCAAAGTAGTCGGCGGGTTGCCCCACGGGGTCCCAGTCGGCTTCCGGGAGCGGTAATGTAGCCGTCAGCAAGGCGCCCTCCTCCGCTGGCGCAGTCGCCACAGCACCCTCTACCGGCTCTTGGGGAGCCGTTTGCGCTGCGCGTGCTGCCTCCGCCTCGCGGTTTTCGGCTATCTCACTGGATGCGGTATCCAGTGGCTCAGGCGGCAACTGACGCATACGCGCCGCCTGGGCATCCAGCACATGGTCATAGAGCTGTCCCAGGGTAACGAATACCACACTGCAATGCTGACAGCGCACCTTACCGGCGGCGGCATTGAGGTGGGCCGCCTGAATGCGAAATACGGTGCGACAGGAAGGGCAAAGGGTATACATGGGGATTCGGGTCTGATGCAGCGGTTATGCCCGCCGCCTCCCACAGGCTGCAATGGAAAGAGAGAAGGCACACTCCAGGCTTATGGGAAGCCACACCCATTCCTCGCTGGGTACAATCTGTTTCATATTATTCAGCAAACCCTGACGCGCTCCCCTGTTCTATTATCAGGGCGCCTCAAATTGATCGCGCCCCCGCCCTCACGAAATGCCTTGACCCGAAGGGTAAGGTATTCATAACGAAACCCCAAAGGGGGTTCTATGATCGCCTTGACCCGAAGGGTAAGGTATTCATTTAAACAAACCACTGTCACCCCGGCGCAGGCCGGGATCTCGTAACCCTCCTGCCCGCGCCATGAGATACCGGCCTTCGCCGGTATGACGAGCCATTTCCTAACCACCGTCACCCCGGCGCAAGCCGGGATCTCGTAATGACCAGCTCACCAGGGATTCCCTACGTAGCACAATTCAAAAATTCAGTGGCGGACCCCGTGCAGACAGGCCCAACCTTCTTGAAGCTGCACCGGTTGAAAATCAAACCAGGCGGCATAGGCTTCCATCACCAGGGCTGCCTGCTCTTCCAGCAAACCAGACAGTAGCAAATTTCCACCGCTCTTCACCAGTGCCGCCAATTGTGGCGCCAGAGTAATCAGCGGGTTGGCCAGAATATTGGCCAATAGCAGATCCACCGGCGCTGTAGCCAAGGCTTCGGGCAGGGCCAGACTGAGGCATGCCTCCACCCCGTTACGCCGTGCATTTTCTTCACTGGCCCACAAGGCCTGTTCGTCGATATCCGTTCCCAGGGCATGGCGGGCACCCAGTTTCAGCGCGGCGATGGCCAGAATGCCCGAACCGCAACCGTAATCCACAACCTGCAATCCTTGCGGTGGATGTGCATCCAGCCACTGCAGGCACAAAGAAGTAGTGGGATGAGTACCGGTGCCAAAGGCCAGACCCGGGTCCAGATCGAGAATCACGGCATCGTCTGCCGGGCATTCCATGCCCGTAGGCACCACCCAGAGACGACGCCCAAAACGCATGGGTGAAAAGTGCGCCATCCAGGCCCGTTCCCACTCCTGATCGGGAAGGACTTCCTGGTGCAAGCGGGCCAGAACCCCATCGCCGAACCGGGCCGCCAGTGCCGAGCGGGCCTGCAGCACCGGCTCACCTTCGGCAAACAGGGCCACCACGCGGGTTTCCGCCCAAAGCGGGGTATCGCCGGGATCCGGCTCAAAGATGGGCTGGTCCGCCGCATCCAGAAAGGTAATGGATTGGGCACCCACCGACAGCAGAAAATCAGCCAGCGTCTCCGGGGGCAGGTCGCCGGCTTCCAGGGTAAGCTGTATCCAGGGCATAGCCAGTGCGCGCCTAAAGACCCAGCTTCTTTTCCAGGTAGTGGATATCAGTGCCACCCGCCACAAAGGCTGCATCGGAGCAGATGTCACGATGCAGGTCCACATTGGTATTGATTCCCTCGATCACAATTTCACTCA
>CBDUNQ010000383.1:0-3079 GCA_965368625.1 uncultured Gammaproteobacteria bacterium | reverse complement strand
GCTAAGCACACGCCATATCAGCCTGTTGCTCGCCCAGGGCATTACCCAAGTGGATATCATCGCCGACCATGGAGGATCACCTCACGACTCCCCCATGCTAAGTTTGGAACAGGCTACCGAGCTGATTGATCAACGTTTTCGCAATACAGACGCGGAACACCCCTTGATACAGGAGCTCAAGCGGATCTGCATTCAACGGCGGCAGCTAAACCCACTCAAAGGAAAGTAACTATGACCAGCAGTGCCGGTGAACTGATCAGCGATACCCTGGAACTTGCCTCACTTCCCGCGGTTGTCATGCGTGCCATGGACCTGCTCAATGACCCCGACAGTTCAGCTTCGGATATCGGCCAGGTAATCAGTGAAGACCCCGCGCTGAGTATCAAGCTGCTGAAAATCGTCAACAGTGCTTTTTATAGTTTTCCTTCCCGCATTGATACCATTTCCCGAGCCATCACCATTGTTGGCACCCTGGAAATCACTGACCTGATCCTCGGCTCCACTGCGGTGGATGTATTCTCGGGCTTACCCAATGAATTGATTGATATGAATCATTTCTGGGAGCACAGCCTTTACACCGGCGTGGTTGCCAGGGTATTGGCGCGCCACCATCGTGCACCCAACACCGAGCGCTTTTTTGTCAGCGGCCTGCTGCATGACATCGGGTCGCTGGTGCTGTATCACCAGCGACCCGAACAGTCCCGTCAAGCCCTGGAAAAGGCACGCGAAGGCATGCCACTGCATCTGGCGGAAGAGGAATTGCTTGGCTTCAGCCACTGCGAGGTGGGCGCGGAGTTAATGCAGGCCTGGAACCTTCCCGGGGCCTTTGCCGCGGCTGCGCGATACCACCACGGGCCACAGAAAGCCAGCCAGTACCCACTGGAAGCGGCTCTGATCCACCTTGCCGATGTGATCGCCGCGGGAGCACACACCACCGGTAGTGGCACCGAGCAAGTACCCCCACTGGAACCCAGCGCCTGGGAAACCACCGGGCTGTCGGTGGACATCACCGAAAGTGTCATCCTTGAGGCAGATCGCCAGTTTCTGGATGCCCGGGCGGTGATACTGCCGAGTCCCAGTGCCGCCTGAACCCCGCCACTTCCCTGCCAGCCAGGGTCGCTAACACAGGCCGCATTGCATCCATTGCTGCCGCGCATTATTTACGGTCTGACAGAGGTCCACTACCCGCGCCCCATGCGGGACCAGACAAACGAAAATGGACAGGCACCCCATGCATATCCGTTGCACCACCCCATCATCCTAGCCAGCCACCTCTTTTGTGCGAACGCGATCTGTACAAGCACAACTGGGCGACATCCCAATATCAGGGTATTATGCGCCATCAGATAGCGGATTTTCCGCCTCTCAACCCATTACTTACATGCCGCCAATGCCCGTCGACAGCGAAAAAACACAAGCGATACTACAGAAGATTGAACACTTCGCCGCCCTGGACAAAGACCAGCTGAGTACGATTGCCAACAGTACGCGCCTGCTGAAACTCCGGGAAAATGAAACCCTGTTTCAACACGGGCAACCGGCTGATGACTTCTATCTTGTGCTCTCCGGCCAGGTAAAGCTGTTTCGCCTCTCGGAAGATGGTGTGGAAAAGGTAATTGAAATCATCACACCGGGGCGACTGTTTGCCGAAGCGGTCATGTTCATGAACAGGCAAGTGTATCCGGTCAATGCGGAAGCCGTGAGCGCCACGGAAGTACTCGCCATTTCCAGCAAGGTCTTCAGCCGGCTGTTGCGCGAATCGGTGGATACCTGTTTTCGATTGATGGGAGTAATGAGCCAACGTCTTCATCGTCATCTCAATGAAATCGACAGCCTCACATTGCATAACGCCACCTACCGCCTGGTAAGCTATCTCCTCAACGAGGTGAGTCACAGCCAGCAACAGGATGGCCTTACCCTGAATACCCCCAAGCATGTCATCGCATCCCGGCTCTCCATTCAACCGGAAACCCTTTCGCGGATATTGTCCCGGCTATCCAAGCAATCGCTTATTCAGGTTCGCGGCAGCCATATCGAGGTGCTGGACCGCGATGGCCTGCTGGCCCTGGCCTCCGACCAACCCCTGTAAGCCACCCCCCTGCGGAATTGTTCAGCACCGTGGATTTTCCACGGTAATCCGGCAGCAAACCGAAAAATCCGGTCTATAGTTACAGGTAGTGGATAATCCAGCCTCCGGATGGTTGGGTTGTCAACGAAGTAATCGCAGGAGATCAAAACATGTCAGATATATTGGACTACATTCGCAACCGTAAGGCCTTCGATGCTGATCCCGAAGGCAATCTGTTGAATCTGGCTGACTGGAATGAAGGTATCGCGCGCCAGCTGGCCGCCGAAGAGGATATTCAGCTCACCAGCAAACACATTGAAGTGATTCAGTATTTACGCAACCACTATCGCGACAATGGTCAGGCGGAAAACGGGCGTTCCTTGTTCACGGATCTGGTGGACCGGTTTGCCAATGAAGGCGGAAAGAAATACCTGTATAGCCTCTTTCCCCATGGCCCCATCATGCAGGGTTGCAAGATCGCCGGCCTGCCGCCACCCCCCAATAGCGCTGACCCATCCTTCGGTAGTGTCCATTAGGCACATCACCATCCATGGGGTCAAACAATGACCCCATGGAATGAGCCCATGGGAGGAATGTCTCGCCCCCTGTATGCAGGAAGTTGATTCACCGCTCTTTTATGCCAGCCACGGGCTATGCATTGATGTAATACAACCCTTCACACCAGTACGCCAGCCGGTTACCCGACGACCCGGCTCCTTGCTCTCTGGTTCAAGCGGCGCTCTTTTTACTCTTCAAACCGAGAATACTATCGAAACCACTCTTCTTTCCCTTGGTTACCGCACCCGGGACAAAGGTGACATTCACCGCAAGATGATGAGGAGAATACACAGTGGTTCGCAACAGCATGCCACCTTCAATAACCGCCTGCTCTGTCATGGTACGAATGTGCGTCGTATCGTCAAAGGTATCTTCTACAAAGTCGTATTCCAGTTTCATAGGGACCACCTCAAGAAAAAAGAACCGGGAAATATTAGAACGGTGTGCAATAAA
>CBDUNQ010000382.1:0-3086 GCA_965368625.1 uncultured Gammaproteobacteria bacterium | reverse complement strand
GAAAAAATACACTGCCACCGGGGAAGCCAGCATCAGCAGAATCGTTAGCAGAAAAACGGATATGGCTACGCTCTTGAAGCTGACCACTGCTCCATCTGGCGCTGCGGCTTCACCCTTGGCCTTGCCGGACCGGTCTGGCTTGGCGGGCTTTTTTCCCGCCTTGGCTTGTTTTTTTTTCAGGGAAAACTTCATACCTTCACGCTACTCATGGCTGCAATATCGCTCACGTATCACTATGAACGGCCGGTATGACCAAAGCCACCGGTACCACGCTCACTGTCTTCAAACTCATCCACCACTTCAAAATGCGCCTGCACCACCGGCACCAGGACCATTTGCGCGATCCGTTCCCCCGGGGTGATGGTGAAAGGCGTGGTACTGCGATTCCAGCAGGACACAAACAACTGTCCCTGGTAATCGGAATCGATCAGACCGGTAAGATTACCCAGCACAATGCCATGCTTGTGCCCCAGACCCGACCTGGGTAACAGCACGGCAGCCAAGCCGGGATCACCGATATGGATGGCAATGCCTGTGGGAATCAGCTCCGTGGCTCCCGGAGCCAACTCCAAAGGTTGGGCCAGACAGGCGCGCAGGTCCATACCCGCGGATCCCTGTGTGGCATATTCCGGCAATGGAATTTCACCCCCCATTCGGGGGTCAAGAATCTTAAGCTGAATCTGATGCATGTTGTTCCTGCGACTCCCTGCCTTCGGTCTTATCCCTCAGACGCTGTGCCACCACATCCAGCAGTTGACGCGCCAGTTTTGTTTTTGAGGTACGTGGCAACGATAGGCCGCCACCCTCCCAAAAGAGTTCCAGGGCATTTTCATCCACATCAAACCCCTGCCCGGGTATGCCCACTATATTGGCGGCCACCAGATCAAGACCCTTAGCCAGACGTTTTTTACGGGCATGAGCTTCCAGGTCTATGGTTTCGGCAGCGAAACCCACGCAGAATGGCGCCTGAGGCAGGGCTGCCACGGCCGCAAGGATGTCAGGGTTGGGTTCCAGACGAAGGGTACGGCTATTGCCATCTTTTTTGATTTTCTCCGCCGCAAATTGCGCTGGACGATAATCCGCCACCGCGGCCGTGGCAATGAACAGATCACAGCCGGCTACCCGCGCAAGCACTTCGTTATACATGCTGCGCGCATCCTCCACCAGTATCCGCTCCACACCACGGGGGCAATCCAGCGTCACCGGTCCGGAAATCAGGGTTACCACGGCACCCGCTTCCCGTGCCGCCCGGGCCACGGCATACCCCATCTTCCCGGAACTGCGATTACTGATATAACGCACGGGATCCATGGCTTCCCGGGTGGGGCCCGCGGTCAGTAACAATCGCAGCCCGGCGAGGGCTCCCTGGCCGAAGTGGGCATTGAGGTCTTCCACGAGTGACAGCGGTTCACGCATGCGCCCTTCGCCCACCTCACCACAGGCCTGACTACCGCGGTCCGGGCCCAGTACCTGAATACCGCGGCTCAACAAACCCGCCACGTTGGCCTGGGTCACTGCCTTGCCCCACATGGCCTGATTCATGGCTGGCGCGACCAATACAGGGGTTTCCGTCGCCAGACACAGGGCAGCCAGTAAATCGTCGGCACGCCCCTGGTGCAGACGTGCCAGAAAATCCGCCGAGGCCGGCGCCACCAGCACCAGGTCGGCCCAGCGCGCCAAATCGATGTGGCCCATGGCCGCTTCCGAATCCGCATCCAGCCAATCCTGATGCACCGGGTTCCCTGACACCGCCTGCAGGGTCAGGGGCGTGACAAAGGCCTGTGCTGCCCGGGTCAGCACCACCCGCACCTCGGCCCCATGCTCACGCAGCTTACGCACCAGCTCCGGGCATTTATAAGCGGCAATGCTACCGGTGACTCCAAGCAGTATGCGTTTATGTGATAAGCAATTCATTACAGTGAAGTTTACCAGAGTAGCCAGGAGAATCCTCGTGCCGGAGAGGCGGCTGGACTACAATGAGCCAGCCTTCCAGGGAGGGAGATGTGCACATCATTACAAGGAGGTTGGTCCATGTCCATACGTCTATGGCCCGCAGCAGAGCGGCCCCGGGAAAAATTACTGCAGCGAGGCCCTCAGGCCCTGTCCGATGCCGAGTTGCTTGCCATTTTTCTGCGCACCGGGGTGCGCGGGCAAAGTGCCGTGGATCTGGCGCGAAGCCTGTTACAGCAATTTGGCGGTCTGCGCGCCATCCTCTGCGCCAATGCCGGTGAATTCTGTGCGGGCCGTGGTCTTGGACATGCCAAATATGCCCAGTTGCAAGCCTGCCTGGAAATGGCCCGTCGCCACCTGGGAGAACAATTGCAGCGGGAGAGCGCCCTTACCAGCCCCGATGCCACCCGCCGTTACTTACGCGCCCGGCTTCGTGATTTACCCCACGAAGTGTTTGCCTGTCTGTTTCTCGACACCCGCCACCGGGTTATCCAGTACGAAGAATTGTTTCGTGGCACCCTGGACAGTGCCAGTGTACACCCCCGTGAAGTGGTCAAACGCGCCTTGTTTCACAATGCAGCCGCACTCATCCTGGCCCACAACCACCCCTCCGGGGTGGCCGAGCCGAGCCAGGCCGATGAAAGTATCACTCTGCGCCTGAAAAAGGCCCTGTTACTGGTGGATATTCGCGTACTGGATCACTTGGTGGTCGGTGACGGGCAGGAAATCTCCTTTGCCGAACGCGGCTTGCTCTGAAACCGTAATCCATTGATTATTCTTTGTATTTCTTTCCTGTGGGCAGTCGCCACCCACATGCATGCGCCACCGCGGCGGGTTACCCGTGGGTCATGGCGGTTGGGCACGAGTCCGCAAACCCGGCCTTTTTTCGCCCCCTGGCCCTTCTCCGCCATGGGCAATGGGTGGCCAAAGTGCACCTTTACTTGTCTCGCCGCCGACACTCTGGTATAAATTGCGGCCCTTGACCGCCTGCGTGGCGGTATTTTCATGATTTCGAGGATTGTTACCATGTCCAGAGTATGTCAGGTGACGGGAAAACGGCCGGTAAGCGGCAACAATGTTTCCCACGCCCACAACAAGACGCGGCGGCGTTTTCTGCCAAATCTGCACAGTCACCG
>CBDUNQ010000381.1:0-3087 GCA_965368625.1 uncultured Gammaproteobacteria bacterium | reverse complement strand
TTCAGGGCCGTTTTCTTTTTGTGGGCCGCATTCCTTTCCCGCACGGTATCAATGCCCATAAAGCCATAGGGGTGCCCCATGGGCTGGGGTACAATCATTCCATGACCAACCCGCCCAGTTCGCCGCACCCCTACGATGCACTCACACCCGACCTGCTTTTCTCTGCCCTGGAGACCACCGGGTACCGCTGCGATGGCCGTCTCCTTGCCCTTAACAGTTATGAAAACCGCGTATACCAGGTAGGCATCGAGGATGGGCAACCCATTATTGCCAAGTTCTATCGTCCGGAGCGCTGGCCCCGGGCCTGTATAGAAGAGGAGCATGCCTTTGCCTGGGAACTCAAAGACCAGGAAATTCCCGTGGTCGCCCCCCTTCGCGATACGTCGGGTGAGACACTTCATGTACAGGGAAAGTTCCTGTTTGCGCTGTACCCTCGGCAGGGCGGTCGCTGGCCGGACCTGGAGACCAAAGAGCACTTGCAATGGATGGGGCGCTTCCTGGGCCGCATTCACGCGATAGGCGCAACCCGGCGCTTTCATCATCGCCCCCTGCTGGATATCGCCGGTTTCGCCATTCAGCCACGTGACACCATTCTCGGCTCCGGTCTGCTGCCCGATTACCTGCAACCCGCCTATGAATCCCTCATCAATGAACTCATCGCAACCCTGCAGATGCGCTTTGACGCACTCGGCCCGATACACAATATTCGCCTGCATGGTGATTGCCACCCCGGCAATATTCTCTGGACCGACGATGGCCCTCACTTTGTGGACCTGGATGATTGCCGCGCTGGCCCTGCCATACAGGACCTGTGGATGCTGCTTTCCGGCAGCCGGGAAGAAATGGAAGTACAGCTGGGTGCCGTGCTGGAAGGCTACCAGGATTTTCATGATTTCGACTATTCCCAACTGGGGCTCATCGAACCCTTGCGCACCCTGCGCATGATTCACTATGCCGGGTGGCTCACCCAGCGTGCGGACGACCCCGCCTTTATTCAGGCCTTCCCCTGGTTTTATTCCCCTCGCTACTGGGAGGAACATATTCTCTCCCTGCGGGAACAGGCGAGCGCGCTGCAGGAGCCCGGATTGCAGCCGTAGCTATGGCCTTGGTTTATCTTTCGGAACACTTGCGCATAAGGGTCAAGACATCAAGTCATTGCGAGGCAGCCATAATGTGACCCGATCGTGCGGCCCTTACTCATTCGGGTCAAGGCCGTCACGCACCCCCCGTCATACCGGCGAAAGCCGGTATCTCATAACGCTGGCAGGTGCTTTAAGAGCTACCGGCCTGCGCCGGTATGACGGGATTACTGTTGATAGCCTTGATCCACAGGATAAGGTACACAGAATGAAGCCCGAAGGGGTTCTACGCGCCAAGCGTAGCGAAGATCCGGAATCTCCTGAATTCACTGCCATGACAAAGAGATACCGGCCTGCGCCGGTATGACGATTCTCTTTTTTTAGCCGCCGTCATTGCGAACCAAGTGAAGCAATATCCCGAATCCGGCACCAGTCTTCCCGGTTCACTGGCGGTGGATCAATTAAATACCGTACTTATACCAATCCAGGCATTCGTCGCACGCTAGACTACTGTAGCCTTATTCCCTTCCCCATCCAGCACGGAGCGCTCATGAATCGCATCAAACAAACGCTCGGTGATATCACTCATCAAGCGTCGTTCCAACCGCACATCAAGCACATAGGCTTTAATGGTAAAGCGCAGCAGGCTGCGATAATCGTAGCGCGGCTCCACCAGCACATGTACCGGTTTCTTCAAATAGGTATAGGGTGAGGATAAGGCCACTTCCCGTGCCAGTTTTTTCAATTCTTCGATGGCCACATGGTCTGGAAAATCAACTTTCACGACAACCATTTCCGAGAGCTCACCGCTGTTGGAATTCACCACCGCCTGCTTCAGCAATTCCGCATTGGGTACCATGATGGTGTTATCGTCAAAGGTATGCAGCCAGGTGACACTGAGGTCAATACGTTTTACTTCACCATAATGGTTCCCCAGCTGAACCATGTCCCCGACACGGAATGGCGGGTTATAAATCATCATGAAACCTGCCAGCACATTTCGAATACCATCCTGTGCCGCCAAGCCTACCGCCAGACCTACCGCGCCAAGTGCGGCGTACATCACTTCTTCCGGCGGATTGATAATGCCAAACACGATATACATGATCACCAGCCCCCAGACCACGATTCGCGATACCGGAAAACTCTGGCCGATCTGCAGACGATAACGGGGAAAGTGTTCAGCCAGGCGCTGCAGACTGAAATGTATAATGGCGAGAATCAACCATCCGACCAGCACCGCCAGAGCGGCACTGAAAACGTGCTCCAGAGACAACAGGGCAACCAGATCCTTCAGGACATTATTATCCATCATGCACCTCTAATAGAGATAGTTGGTCTTATACAGATGGTCCGTCAGCGCAACGGTAAGCATGGGTAAGACATGGTAGCACTCCACAGTACCATCTTCTTTTTGGATGCGCTCCAATAGCCCCCAGTTATAGAGTTGATTCAGGCGTAACTGACTGCTTTCAGCAGAAAGGCGGAAAATCCGCTGATGTTCGAATAAGGAGAGACTGCCATGCACCATCAACTCTGCCAATGTAAACAGGTCTTCCTGTTCCAGGCGCTTCAGAACAGCCATATCCAGGGGACGGAAGGAATGGGTATCGGGCAATGGAAACTCCATCAGATACAGCAGCACCAAATCGGGTTTCCCCCGGGTAAGGCTGTATAGCCGTTGCACAATGGGCTGCACATCATCCAACGGGACATCCTGTGCGGCTTCCCGGCGACGGTTGATGAAGACCGGCAACTGCCCTATTGAAAAATACTCCAGCATGATGGTATGGGAAAAGAAGCGTTCCGCCTGATGGGTGTAACACATACGCTGCCAGGCTTGCTGATGACAACCCAGTATCCACAAATGCCTGTCCTGGGTTGCTACCATAATGGCCCCCAGGCAACGAACGGCATCACGTGCACCGAGCACACGCGAGGCAAGAAAATGGGCATTATCCACGAACAGAATCCGCGCCGGTTGCTGATGCAACAAGGCGATCAACTC
>CBDUNQ010000380.1:0-3111 GCA_965368625.1 uncultured Gammaproteobacteria bacterium | reverse complement strand
ACGGGGTGTTTTTGTGCCGGTGCGCTTACAGGCTGGCGTGCTGTTCGATGAAATCCTGTACGAAGCGTACCGTTTGCGCACTGCTGAAGCGGCCCTTAAGTTCGCCGTGCTGGAATAGCAGGATGGTGGGAAATCCCCGTACCTGATAACGGCCGGCGATTTTCATGTTATCGCCTTCATCCACTTCGATCTTGGCCAGGGCCAGGGCACCATGGTATTCCTCGATGACTTTTTGCAGCACCGGGGCAATGGCCAGGCAGGGTGGGCACCACTCGGCCCACAGATCCACCAGAATGGGGCGCTCATGGGAGGCATCCAACACCTGTTGCTGGAAGTCTTCCAGGGAGACGTCAAAGATGTGGGAAGTATTGGCCATGAATAGGGGGCTGCATAAAAAACCGGCACAGGGCCGGAGGGTAATCACCGTATAAAATTGGTCGGGCATGCAGGATTTGAACCTGCGACCCCCTCGTCCCGAACGAGGTGCGCTACCAGGCTGCGCCAATGCCCGAAAAACTTTCTAGAAACTCCGGTTCACAGAGAATTCCGCCAGCCCATAAAGGGCATCCTTATAGGGAGATTCGGGAAGGGGTGCCAAGGCAGCCAGGGCCAGTTCGGCTTCTTCCCGTGCGGATTGCGAAGTGTATGCGATGGCCTGGGTCGATTCAATGGCGGCACACACCATTTCAATCTGTTCCAGCCCACCCTTTTCGATGGCGTGACGGATGACCCGTGCCTGTTCCGGTGTGCCGTGGCGCATGGCATAGATCAGTGGCAGGGTGGGCTTGCCTTCGGCCAGGTCGTCACCCACATTCTTGCCCATTTCCGAAGAGGAGGCGCTGTAATCCAGGGCATCATCCACCAATTGAAAAGCCGTGCCCAGATGCATGCCATAGGCGGCCATGGCGGTTTCGATCTCTGCCGGCTGTTCACCCAGTACTGCTCCCAGGCGGGAAGCAGCCTCAAACAGTTTGGCGGTCTTGTAGCGGATGACTTCCCGGTAGCGGTCTTCGGTGGTGTCGGCATCATGGCAATTGAGTAATTGCAGCACTTCACCTTCGGCGATGGTATTGGTGGTGTGGGAGAGGATATCCATGATTTTCATGCTGCCCAGGCTCACCATCATTTCAAAGGCCCGGGAATAGAGGAAATCCCCCACCAGCACACTGGCTTCATTGCCCCAGATGGCATTGGCCGTCTGCCGGCCACGGCGCAGTTCCGAGGCATCCACCACATCGTCGTGGAGCAGGGTGGCGGTATGGATGAATTCGATGATGGCCGCCAGGTGGATATGTTGTCCGCCGGTGTAGCCGCAGGCGCGGGCAGCCAGCAGCACCAGTAGGGGGCGCAGCCGCTTGCCGCCACTGTTGACGATGTATTGGCTCAACTGATTGATCAGGGCGACTTCGGAGCGCAACTGTTCGTGGATATAGCAATCCACGGCCCGGGCGTCTTCCTCCGTGAGTGCACGGATGCCGTCAAGTTCGATGGTAGAGCTTTGTTTAGAAAGCGATTCTTGCATTCTTTGGGTAGTCGTTGGGCGCGTTCCCTGGCGCCTGGGCCAGGATGCTCGCACATGCCTATGCCGCTATTGTCGAGGTAAATCCTGCTGGGGCGCAAGTGTACTCCGCTTCCCTGGCTGGCACCAGACGATTACGGTTTGACCGGCTGCTCGGAAATCTATAGAATTGTCGCCCTTTCAGGCTGCTGTAAATTGATTTTGGAGAATCAGCCATGTATGCGGTAATCAAGACCGGTGGAAAACAGTACCGGGTGGCCCAGGGTGACACCCTGCGCGTAGAAAAGCTCGAGGGCGCCGAAGGCGACGATGTGAGCTTTGACAGTGTTTTGATGGTTGCCGATGGCGATAACATCAAGATTGGTGCCCCTTACGTGGAAGGTGGCAAGGTAACGGCAAAGGTGAAGGGCCAGGGTCGCGCCAAGAAGGTGGAAATCATCAAGTTCCGCCGTCGCAAGCACCATATGAAGCGCCAGGGTCATCGCCAGTCCTATACAGAATTGGAAATCACCGGTATTACCGGCTGAGTAGCGAAGGTAGCGAAACATGGCACATAAAAAGGCAGGCGGCAGTACGCGGAACGGCCGCGATTCAGAAAGCAAACGCCTTGGCGTGAAGATTTTCGGTGGTCAAGTCATCACCGCGGGTAACATTATCGTGCGTCAGCGCGGTACCCGTTTTCATCCCGGGGTGAACGTGGGTTGTGGCAAGGATCATACCCTGTATGCCAAGACCGATGGCGTGGTGGCCTTTGTCACCCGTGGCCCCAAGAACCGCAAATTCATCGACGTGGTTCCCAGCTGATCGGAAACGGTTTTATTTCGGATCGCTGACAAAGCCCCGTGTTGAACGGGGCTTTTTTGTTTTGCAGTGTTATTTTCTTTTCTTCGCCACCCCATCGTCCAGAGGCGGTGGCCATGGGTTTTTTTACGGATCCTGTTAGTGTAATGGGATCCCCCGTTTGGCAGAACCATAGCCATGAAATTCGTTGATGAAGTAACCATCCAGGTAAAGGCGGGCGACGGCGGCAATGGCTGCGTCAGCTTTCGGCGTGAAAAATACATTCCCTTTGGCGGTCCCGATGGCGGTGATGGCGGTGATGGCGGCAGTGTCTATCTGGTGGCCGAAGAAGGCATCAATACCCTGGTGGACTTCCGCTATGCGCGGGACTTTCGTGCTCGGCGCGGTGAAAACGGGTCGGGACGCAATTGCACCGGTAAAAAAGGCGATGACCTGGAAGTGCGGGTACCGGTGGGCACCATGGTGTATGACGTGGATACCGAAGAGCAAATGGGTGACCTGGTGGCCCATGGTCAACGCTTGCTGGTGGCGCAGGGCGGCTTTCACGGCCTGGGCAATACCCGCTATAAAAGCTCCACCAATCGCGCCCCCAGGCAATCCAAGCCCGGTACGCCGGGAGAGCAACGGGAGTTACGCCTGGAACTCAAGGTGCTGGCCGATGTGGGCTTGCTGGGTAAGCCCAATGCGGGTAAATCCACCCTGATCCGCGCCGTTTCCTCGGCCCGTCCCAAGGTGGCCGACTATCCCTTTACCACCCTGTATCCCAGTCTCGGGGTGGTGCGCGTGGCGCC
>CBDUNQ010000379.1:0-3118 GCA_965368625.1 uncultured Gammaproteobacteria bacterium | reverse complement strand
AAGCCGGTAGATTCTCAGCTGTTGCTGGAACGGATCAGCGCTGCTTGCACACTGGATACCCGGCAACGTGCTGAAGCGGCTCGACTGGCGGCACTCCAGTATCGCTTTGAGCAACTCAGTCCGCTCCCTTCGGAAATCACATCAGGGTCAAGCCTTTGACTCCTGGGGAAGGCAATCTATTCCGAGGCAATCATCGTCAATTTTTTGCCGTTTCATTGGTTCGCCCCATGAAAATAACATCTAACGATATGTTTTATAATAATTATTTTGCTACAAGGCCGCGCAAAAGGTATGCCGCATGACTGCAAGATTTTGCCGCCGTAAAACCGTCGATTTTCTGTCACTTTGATGAAACAGGAAAAACTGCGAAGCTAAGCTATTGTTTATTATAGGACTCAAATTTTTACATCCTTCTGGCACGAATCTGGCATCAGGAACACTGGCATGAAGACCCACAGGGGAAAGGCAATGGCAACACCACTCTACAGCATCGAGGAAAACCTGAACCGTGAACGCGCCACCCAGGGCGCACATTCCGGCTACCAGGCATCCATGCAACTGGCACTGGGGCTCAGCCGTGCGCTGCAAACCAGCCTGGAACCGGTGCGCCTGGTAGATCTATTCAGCGATCATCTGCAGGAGCTGGTTCCCCATGACGGTTATCGCTACCACATGGATGTCCTGAATCTGGAACATTCGCGCGGTGACCAATCACGCCATCGCTGCAGCTATACCCTGAACATTGGTGACGAGCCCCTGGGTGAAATCACCTTCAGCCGCAACAGAAAGTTCAGTGCCCTTGAAATCTCCATGATTGAAGATCACTTCTGCTATTTGCTCTACCCGCTACGCAATGCCCTGCTCTATCAGGAAGCCTTGAAGCTCGCCCACAAGGATCCATTGACCGGGGTTCATAATCGTGCCGCCATGGATGAATCCCTGGCTCGGGAAATCAGTCATGCCCGGCGTCAACAGGCTCCACTATCCATGTTGGTGCTGGACATCGATCACTTCAAGTCCATCAACGATCAGTATGGTCACATTATCGGCGACTGTGTATTGAAATCCGTGGTGGATCATATTCAGAACAGCATTCGCAACACCGACCAATTGTTCCGCTATGGCGGTGAAGAATTTGTGGTATTGATGCGCGACACGGATGCCGCTGGTGCCTGCCTGCTGGCAGAGCGCATTCGCAACACGGTGGAATCACTGCCCTGCCATTGCTCTGGCGCAGAAATTCCCGTAACCCTGAGTGCCGGCGTCAGTACCTTGCAGGAAAATGATGATGCTATCAGCCTGTTTACCCGCGCGGACCAGGGGCTGTACCTGGCGAAGGGTAGCGGTCGTAACCGGGTGCACTGTCTGGAACTGGAAGCCCCATGAACAACAGCCCTTCGGCTTGAACCGCGGGACCCGGACTACGAACTCATCTCCCGGCATCACCATCCATGAAGATCCTCTGTGCTGTTGATCCGCCTCCGGGAAAAGGCTTTTACCGAAATAAAAAGCAAGGCCACTCCCACGGAGTGGCCTTGTGCATGACTCTCCCCAGAGGTTTATCGTGGCACCATCCCGGCATCCAGTGCGATACGCCGTTGACCATCCACGATGGACAGGCACGGAGTCAAGCCAGTGCTGGTTACTACGTTACTATCGAAACGCACATCCCCTCCTTGTCCTGCCGGACTGAACACATACCCCGGGAGTAAGGTATATCGAAGGCGATAGTTACCGATGGCTAATTGGTCGAAGAGGAAGCGGCCATCAGCACCGGAAGTCGTGGTATTCAATACTTCATTGCTGCAAGTAAGCAGCTGCACCGTAACACCCGCAAGTCCCGGCTCACCCGTTTCCTGTACGCCATTGCCATTGGTATCGGACCATACAAAGTCACCCATGGCACCAGTGCCTACTACCGGGCGATTCGGCACCATACCGGCATCCAGGGCCAGGCGATGCTGGCCATCGACGAGAGTCAGGCAAGGACTCAGTCCGCTATTGGGATTGGCATTGCTGTCATAGCGGTTGTCACTGCCCTGCCCTGCGGCGCTAAAGGAATAGCCGTCCATCAGTTGATAACGCAGGCGATAACTACCTGCGGCCAATTGATCAAACAGGAAGTGGCCATTGGCATCGGTGCTGGTGACACTCAGCAGATTATTACTGCAGTTGAGCAAATGCACGGTGACACCGGCCAACCCCGATTCATTGGCATCCTGAATACCATTGCCATTGTCGTCGGACCAGACGTAGTCGCCCATGGCGGCGCTGCCACCCGCTGGATTGCTGGGTACCATTCCGGCGTCGATGGCCAAGCGCTGCTGACCATCGGCGATGGAGAAGCAGGGACTCAAACCACTCACCGGATCGGCATTGCTATCATAGCGGTAATTCCCACCGCGATGCTTGGGACTGAAGGCATAGCCTTGCGGCAATCGATAGTGCATCTGGTACTGACCCGGGGCCAAATGGGTAAACTGGAAGCCACCATTCACACCCGTGGTCAGAGTGCGGATGAGAGCACCAGTACAGCTTTGCAACTGCACTTCCACATCGGCCATACCCGGCTCACCGACATCCTGAATGCCATTACCGTTTTGATCTTCCCAGACAAAATCGCCCATGATGCCGGTACCACCCACATCATTGCGCACCATACCGGCATCCAGGGCCAGGCGCCTGGTCTGATCGGCAATGGATACACAGGGTGTCAAGCCGGTGATGGGATCAGCATTGCTATCCATACGGAAATCACTACCTTGCTTAAGCCCGGTAAAGGCAAAGTTGGCCGGTGTGATATAGCGCAAACGATAATTGCCTGCCGCCAAATCGGTGAATTGGTAGTAACCCGCGGTGTCTGTCACACGGACTCCGAGCACGCTGCCATCACAGGACTGCAATTCCACGGACACGTTTACCAGGCCAGGCTCGTTGGTGTTTTGCACACCATCCCCATTGAGGTCTTCCCATACGTAATCCCCCATGATGCCGGTGCCGGTGAATACCGTTTGACCGGCACCTGACACATTGAGCGTGACAACCGCTTCATCGGGATCGTTGCTGCTGATTTCGATACAACCCGTATCGATACCGGCATCCACCGGGGTGTAGTGCA
>CBDUNQ010000378.1:0-3118 GCA_965368625.1 uncultured Gammaproteobacteria bacterium | reverse complement strand
TGAATCACCGGCGGTATAGGCCTGATCATTGAAGGCACATTGAATGCGCGCACGGCCCACGCCATCATCACTGGCGTGAAAAGCAAAGGACTGCAAGGGCTGTTGCGTTTCACTGGGGGATACCTGTAGCCATTGCAGATTCGGCGCGGTGGTATCCACATTCCAGCGTTTGGCGACATAGCGGCGATTACCGGCCTGATCAATGACCCGTACTCGGAAAACCTGCAAGCCTTCATCACTGACGGTTACCGAAACGGGAGAGGTACAGGGTTGGAAAGGAGCGCCATTTTCCGAACAAGCCACCGAGGCCAGCCCGGAGCCATCATCACTGGCAGTAAAACTCAGGCTCGTAGTGAGTTGCCGGGTGAACCAGGGCACATGTGAAGTGAATTGCACACTTGGCTGCACCGTATCCACATCGGCCAGCGTAGCCTGTCCGGCAGACACCCACTTCACAGGCAATAGCAAAATTCCATACAAAACAAATACAAACCATGAAGGAAACGAAGCGAAACCCGGCATCATGCCAACCCCTTGACTGAATAAAATAATCGTTAGACGAAGGTACAACTCTTTATTTGGACGTCTTGTATACGTCCGGTTTATGGACGCTATTATTCACGAAACTTTCAAGGAGGTTCAACTGTAATCTTTTGAGCACATTCAAACCGGAAGGGAGCCAATCGGGATACCCAGCATAGGAAACTGGTAATTAACTGTTATATAGAATGACTCCTGATCCACAGACGATAGGGGCCATGTTCAGGTATTGTTTAGATATGCCAGCATATTCATAGCTCCTGCCCTCCCTGGCTGGACCCGATCCAAACGCTCAGTCCTTCTGAAAATACACGCCATCGCCTTGATGCGAATCAAGTCCTCAGCCCGTTGCCTATGCCACCATCCCCGGATATCAGGGGGTCTTCAATGAGCCTGATCAAGCAAGGATTCAAAGAACCTGGACCAACACAAGCTGCATTGGTCATTTTCTGAAATCCCGGTAAGCACCCTGTAACCATCACAGGATTATACCCATTCATGAGCCTGAGCGACTATGTGCATACCTATGGGCAGGACTTACTGCAACGCCATGGGCAGCGTGTGCACAAACTGGCACTGCATGCGGGCTTCACCTGCCCGAATCGCGATGGCAGCAAGGGTATTGGGGGTTGCACTTTCTGCAACAACCGCTCCTTCAATCCCGGGGCACAACATTCACCCGGGATTCGGGAGCAGATCGCCCGTGGCCGGGAAGTCATCCGCAAGCGTACCGGCGCGCAGCGTTACATCGCCTATTTTCAAGCCTACACAAATACCTATGCCGATCTTGCCTTTTTGCGTGAGCAATATGAAACGGCATTGGAGGAATACGACGTCATTGGTCTTTCCATAGGCACCCGACCAGATTGCGTACCCGATGCCGTACTGGATTTACTGGTCTCCTATCAACAGCAGGGATATGAAGTCTGGCTGGAACTGGGTTTGCAATCCGCATTCGATGAAACCCTGGCGCGCGTGAATCGTGGCCATGGGTTTGCCGAATACCAAACCACCCTGCTACGTGCCCGGGAACGCGGAATCCCGGTCTGCACACATTTGATTATCGGCTTACCGGGCGAACAGGGATGGCATGCCGAACAGACGCTGGATAAGGTGCTCGAGTTGGGCGTTGATGGTTTGAAGCTCCATCCCCTGCATGTGGTGAAAGGCACGCAGCTCGCCAATGAATGGCGCCGTGGTGAATACCATCCCCTGAACATGAATGACTATATACAGATTGCCAGCACCCTGATTCATAACACACCCAGGGAAATCGTTTATCACCGGGTTACGGGAACGGCCACCAACAGCTTATTACTCGCACCACAATGGTGTGCAAAGAAATGGATTGTTTTGAACGGCATTGAGCAGGAACTCCGTCGACGAGCAGGCACGGTAGCCGGCGCAACGATACCGCAAGGGAAAACACACTGATGCAAACAATACCGGAAAAGATGGAACTGGTTTGCCCGGCGGGCAACCTTCCCTCCCTGAAAAATGCCGTGGATCAGGGCGCCGATGCCGTTTATATGGGATTTCGCGATGCCACCAATGCCCGTCATTTCGCCGGTTTGAATTTCGATCTGGAAAATATGCGCAAGGGTATTGAGTATGCCCACCAAAGAGGAAAAAAGGTTTTCATCGCAATCAACACGTACCCGCAGGCCAAAGACTGGACCCTTTGGAAACAAGCGGTGGACCAGGCAGCCCGACTCGATGTGGATGCCCTCATCGTGGCGGACATGGGTGTACTCGATTATGCCTGCGAGCGTTGGCCGGATCTGCGTCTGCATCTTTCTGTACAGGCTTCCGCCACCAACCCCGGGGCGATTCGCTTTTACCATGAACAGTTTTCCATTCAGCGCGTGGTGATACCCAGGGTACTGTCACTGAAACAGATCGTCTCCCTGGCCAGAAACAGCCCGGTGGCCATCGAAGTATTTGGTTTTGGCAGCCTCTGCGTCATGGTGGAAGGCCGCTGCCTGTTATCCTCGTATGTGACGGGAGAGTCGCCCAATTCCTGCGGGGTATGCTCACCCGCCAAGGCCGTGCAATGGCGGGAAAGCGGAAAGCAGCTGGAAACCCGGCTCGGCGGCATTCTCATTGACCGTTATGAACAGGATGAACCACGTGGTTACCCAACCCTGTGCAAGGGCCGCTTCAAAACCGCGGAACATGCCTATTACGCACTGGAAGAACCTACCAGCCTCAATACCATGGAACTGTTACCACAACTGTATGCCGCCGGGGTACGCGCCATCAAGCTGGAAGGGCGACAACGCAGCCCCGCCTATATCCGTCAAATCACCGGGGTGTGGCGCGCGGCGCTGGATCACCTGCATCAGTCACCGGGCCTTTTTCAGATAAAGCCGGAATGGAACAGGGTGCTAGAGAATGTATCCGAGGGCTCACAAACCACTCTGGGGGCATATCACCGACCATGGCAATAACCCATACTCCAAAGCTTTCACTGGGACCGGTGCCGTATTACTGGCCAAAAAAACAGTTGCTGGATTTTTACGAAACCGTGGCGGATTCTCCGGTGGATATCATCTATCTGGGAGAAACCGTCTGCAAC
>CBDUNQ010000377.1:0-3121 GCA_965368625.1 uncultured Gammaproteobacteria bacterium | reverse complement strand
CCCATGTGCCGAACAGAGATGGAACGGCTCAAGGCACTGGACCGGACTGGGCGGCTCATTCTGCTGGATATCCATTCCGTGGATTTTGATGAAGAAGCCTGGGGCGTAACCCGGGAAGCGGCCTCCCGGGCTTTGCATGTATTCACTGTTGATAATCAATGGCTGATCGGAATGTCGGCGATCCGTCATGTATATCAAAAGGTGGGCTTGGGCTGGTTACTGGCGCCCACGGGCTGGCCCCTGGTGTCCCCTCTGGCGGAACTCGCATACCGCTATATCGCCCCCAACCGATTTGTGATTTCCCGTTGGCTTGGCTTGGGCCGGGAGTCGGCATCCTGTAGCCCGGAACAGGGTTGTCAGCCACCCGAATCGAAATGAGGAAAGCATCATGATGGAACTTTTCATTACCTTACTAATGGCCCAGGCCTTCATGGGGGCTTTCGATACCCTCTATCATCATGAATTCAAGGTGGCCTTACCACAAAGGTCCAATGCGCGACTGGAATTGGCCATTCATGCCATGCGGGCCATTTTCTATGCGGGCCTGTTCCTGGGGCTTGCCTGGTATGAATGGAGAGGTTACTGGGTAGGCTTGCTGGTCATTGTTGTGCTGATGGAAGTGATGCTCACCCTTTGGGACTTTGTCATTGAAGACCGTACCCGCCTGTTACCTGCTTCGGAACGGGTAACCCATACTCTGCTGGCTATCAATGGTGGTGCCGCATTTATGCTGTTGGCCACCCAATTGCCTCAATGGTATGCACAACCCAGTGAATTTTATCGGGTTGATTATGGCTGGCCATCAGTGGTCTTGACGCTGGCGGCCCTGGGGGTATTTCTTTCCGGGATGCGTGATGGTCTGGCTGCCTGGGAAGTACAACGTCTGGATCTTCAATTGAATCTGGATCTGGGTGGGCATCGGCGCATTCTGATCTCCGGTGGAACCGGTTTCATCGGCAGTGCCTGGGTGCGTGAAGTATTGGCCCAGGGACATGAAGTCACCCTCATTACCCGCCACCCCGTGGCAGCCACCATGCAATTTGAGGGTAAGGTTCGCGCACTGGCATCGGCATCGGAACTTTCCGACCAGGAAGTTTTTGATGTAGTGATAAACCTGGCGGGTGCACCGGTGGTGGGTCTGCCCTGGTCCACAAAACGCAAACAGGTACTCACCCAGAGCCGTATGGTGAGCACGCAGGATTTACTCCGTTATGTGGAGCGGGCACAGCAACGCCCCTCGGTATGGATACAGGCTTCGGCCAGTGGTTTTTATGGTGCTCGCAATGAGCAAACCCTGGATGAATTCAGTGCGGTGGGTAATGGGTTTGCCGCGGAACTCTGTTATGCCTGGGAAGCCATGACAGCTGGACTGAATCGCCTGGGCGTGCGCCGGGTGGTGTTGCGTTTCGGCATGGTATTCGGTCGCAGTGGGGGTGCATTTCCCATGATGCTGTTGCCTTACCGCATGGGACTGGGTGCCGTCATTGGCCGCGGAACCCAGTTCATGCCCTGGATACATCTGGAAGATGTGTTGCGCCTCATGGCTCATGTGATCCGTGAGCCTGAGGTAGAGGGAGTGATCAATGCCGTGGCGCCGGATCAACCCACCTACCGGGAATTTGCTCATCTTACCGGCTCCCTGTTGCAGCGACCGGTGTGGCTGTGGTTGCCGGAAGCCCTGTTACGCAAGGTACTGGGGGAAATGGCCGGTATGTTTGTGGATGGCCCGCGCATTATTCCATCAAGGCTCGAAGAAATTGATTTTGAATTCCGTTTTCCACAATTACGTAGCGCCATCATGGATCTGGCATGAGAGGTGATGTATGGATCAATCCATCGGTTCGAATAATTTCATGGGAATCCCATCCGAGGGGGCGCATGTTCAAGCAAAGCACTTCGGCCATATGTTGCGTGCGGCCCTGGGGGAACCGGCATGGTCACAATTGGCGCCAGCCATTACACGACGCTTTGTGGCGGGAACCAAAGACAAGCCATCGTTACGTTTTATCGGCACCATGCAATGGGTTTATTGTTCACCCATGGGCGCGCTCATTGCAAAACTGATCCGGCGTTTTTCGATTTTGCCGGATATCTGTGCTCGTCATAGTGATTTTTCCTTTGATATTCATCTTGGGGAGCGGGGCTTGTCCAAGGAACGGAATTACTATCTGGCCGATGATCGTCGCTTTCGCTTTGTCTCCAGGTTTGCAGATACGCCACGGCTTCATGAAGAATTCAGCGGGGGTATCGGCATGTACCTTCGACTCAAGGAAACCGGGGGTGCCTTGTTGTTTTGTGATGAGGGTTACTTTCTGCGCATTTTCATGTGGCGCATCCCCTTGCCGGCATGGATGACCGTGGGGCGCTTCGAGTTATTGCATAGTAATCGGGATGAGCGGCGCTTTCAGATCATCATTCGAGTGGTGCATCCGATATTTGGCTTGCTGTTTTACCAGCGTGGAGAATTCGAGGCGGCATAAAGAAGGTTCGCCTTATTGGCGATGATGGTTCGCGAGCTGCGCTCGCTCCTACAGGTAGGAAAGGAAAATGTCTTGGTCATGGAACGTCCACCCTGTAGGAGCCAGCGAAGCTGGCGAACCGGGTTGGCAATCTGCCGAGGTGATGGGGGTTCGCGCACGGTGGCCAGGGTGCGCGGTTTCGTCGGCAGAAAGTTGTTCTTATCCCGGGTTTTGTTGCAGAATCCCCTCAGGTTCGCGGTCCTGCACGGGTTTCCCGATGCCTACCGTTCATAACAATCAGCCGATGCACCTGAGAGAGTACGCCCATGCCCATGGTATCCATGTCCGACATGCTCAAGCATGCCCACGCCAACCGCTATGCGGTTCCTGCCTTTGATCTGGTCAGCCTGGATTTTCTGGAAGCCATTATCAAGGCCGCCGAGGCGACCCGGTCCCCGGTGATCCTGAGCCTGGCTGAATCCCATTTTGAATATTTCGATTTTGAATTGGCCATGGCAGCCACCCTGGCGGCGGCACGCCGCACCCCGGTTCCAGTGGCGATCCATCTGGATCATGGTGCCACTCTGGAATCGGCCATACGCGCCATTGGCTTCGGCTGTAACGGGGTCATGGTGGATGCCTCTACATTGCCTTTGGAGGAA
>CBDUNQ010000376.1:0-3146 GCA_965368625.1 uncultured Gammaproteobacteria bacterium | reverse complement strand
GGGAATCAAAAGGCCCTGGCGGGTGCCCTGGTGAACCTGGTTTCCAATGCCATCCAGGCCACGGGGCAGGGGGCACGGCTGGAAGTGGAAGTGCGTGCAGCCGACCAAGAGCGTATTCAAATCAATGTTTCCGATAACGGCCCCGGAATCCCGGAGGAGTTACAGGAACGCATTTTCGAACCTTTTTTTACCACCCGTGCAGAGGGGACCGGTCTAGGACTTGCCGTAGTACAGGCCGTGGTGCAGGCCCATGGCGGCCAGATCCGTCTCGAGACCCTGCGTGCGGGAGGTACCCGCTTCATGCTCACTTTGCCGGCAGCGCAGCCCGTAATGCTGCCCAGCGGTCAGGGTGTAAACAATTTGCCGAATACGGCGCAAGGGAATGACTCGGCACCAATCGTAACGAAGTTGAGGTGTGCACTATGAGCCAAGCATCTGTCTTGATTGTGGAAGACGATCCCAATTTACGGGAAGCCTTATCCGATACCCTGGAGCTTGCCGGTTTTCCGGTATCCGTGGCTGCGGATGGCCATCTGGCACTGGATCTGCTGCAACGCGAGCATTTCGGCATGGTGGTCAGCGATGTCCACATGGGCAAGATGGATGGCCATGAATTATTGCAGCGCATTCGTACCACGGAACCGGATATGCCCGTGGTGTTGATGACCGCTTACGGCACCATTGAAAAGGCTGTGGACGCCATGCGTGCCGGTGCCACCGATTATCTGGTGAAACCCTTCGAAGCCGGGGTGCTGGTGGATATGGTGGGTCGTTATCTTCCCGGTGAGCGGCGCGTGAATGACGGCCTGGTGGCCGTGGATGAAGTGACCAAACAGCTTGCCTCTCTCGCTGCCAAGGTGGCGGCTACCGATGCCACGGTGATGATCAGTGGTGAATCGGGTTGCGGCAAGGAAGTGTTTGCCCGCTTTATCCATGAACGCTCCGAGCGTGAAGGCAAGCCCTTTGTGGCCATCAATTGCGCCGCCATTCCGGAAAACATGCTGGAAGCCGTATTGTTCGGTTATGAAAAGGGTGCCTTCACCGGAGCGCTGCGTTCCCAGCCGGGAAAATTTGAGCAGGCACAGGGTGGCACCCTGTTGCTGGATGAAATTTCCGAAATGGACCTGGGACTGCAGGCCAAGCTGTTGCGGGTATTGCAGGAACGGGAAGTGGAACGCCTGGGGGGAAGGGAAGTGATTCCACTCAATGTGCGCGTGCTGGCAACCACCAATCGCAATATGCGCCATGAAGTGGAGCGGGGCCGCTTTCGGGAAGACCTTTACTATCGCCTGAATGTATTTCCCTTGAACATTAAACCATTGCGTGATCGTCCAGGGGATATTCTGCCCCTGGCCAATCGCCTGCTGGAGCGCTATTGCCGTAATGGCCGGGCAATCCCGATGTTTTCCAGGGAAGCCAGGCAACAGCTGCAGGCACATTCCTGGCCGGGCAATGTTCGGGAATTGGATAACGTGATTCAGCGGGCTCTGATTCTCTTTAATGGTGTGGAAATCGAAGCGGCGGATTTGTGTTTTGAACAGGAACATACCGCTTCGACAACCCGGGTAGAGGAAGAGGGTTCCGAAGGCCTGGGTGAAGATCTGAAAAGCCGGGAATTCCAGTTGATTATCGAGGCACTGGAAGCGGACAAGGGCAGTCGCAAAGCGGCAGCCGAACGATTGGGCATCAGCCCCCGCACCCTGCGGTATAAATTGGCTCGTATGCGTGAACAGGGGATTGCGGTCCCGGTGTAAGGCCGGAATCCACTAATCAGGAGATCAGGTAATGAGTGAAATTGATGTAAACCAGATACTGAGTCAGATGCGCGCCCTCAAGGCCGTGGCGCAGAGCAGTGGCAGTGAAGCCGTCCCTGGAAAGGAAGCTGGCGCAGACTTTAGTTCACTGTTGAAACAATCCATCGATTCGGTCAACGAGGTGCAACAGAGTGCCGGTGAATTGCGCGATAAGTTTGTAGCGGGGGATCCCAACACCGACTTGACCCAGGTAATGGTGGAGCTGCAAAAGGCCAGTATTTCCTTTCAGGCCATGACCCAGGTACGCAACAAGCTGGTGAGCGCGTATCAGGACATCATGAATATGCAGGTGTAGTGGCGATGGCGGCGAGTGGTGTTGATATCAGCCGTCGACAGGATGCCCAAAGGTAACACCGGTTCCAGAATAAAACGGATGAAAACAGGCGGTACAAACATATGGCATTGGTAAAATCAGAAGCAGCGGCACAGGGCTTCACTCAGCTACCGGCGGTTCGGCAGATCTGGTTCATGATCGCCATTGCCGGCAGCGTAGCCATTGGTGTGGCCCTGGTGCTTTGGATGCAGACGCCCAATTACACCCTGCTGTATGGCAGCCTTTCCCAGAAGGATGCCGGCCGGGTAGTGGAAGCCCTGCAGAAAGCGAATATTCCCTATAGTGTGGAAGAGGGTACCGGTGCGGTACTGGTGGCTTCCAGTCAGGTGCACAAGGCACGTCTGGAACTGGCCAATCAGGGTTTACCCGAAGGCGCTGGTATGGGGTTTGAAATCCTGCAGCAGGATCAGGGCTTCGGTACCTCGGAATTTATTGAAACAGCGCGTTTTCAGCGCGCCCTGGAAGGTGAGTTGGCGCGTACCATCAGCACCATGCGTAATGTAGAGAGTGCGCGGGTGCATCTGGCCATGCCGAAGCGATCCGTATTCGTGCGGGATCGCGCCAACCCCACGGCCTCGGTGGCCATCAATCTGTATTCCGGCCGGGCCCTGGATGAAGGGCAGGTGGCGGCCATTGTGCACATGGTGTCTTCCAGTGTCCCGCACCTTACACCCGAAGCCGTTACCGTGGTGGATCAGCGTGGCAATTTGCTTACACAACAATCCGATCCCCAGGGGAATGCGCCAAGTTCTTCCCAGTTTGCCTATAACCGAAAACTGGAACAGTCATATGTGAAACGAATTGAAAGCCTGTTGTCTCCCATGGTGGGAGCCGGGGGCGTACGTGCACAGGTGACGGCGGACCTGGATTTCACTGTGACCGAACGGACTCAGGAAAGCTTCAACCCCGACCTGCTGGCGCTGCGCAGTGAACAACTTACCGTAGAGCAGATGGGGGCCGGTGCCGGTGCCCAGGGTGTTCCTGGTGCACTGTCTAAT
>CBDUNQ010000375.1:0-3146 GCA_965368625.1 uncultured Gammaproteobacteria bacterium | reverse complement strand
CTTCCTTCATAATCCTGGCGAAATTTTCCAGCACCCTCTCTCCAGTACCCTCTCTATGGATCCATGCATTTGAACAGGACTACCTTTCGCTTTTCGAGCACCGAAAGGGCAAGCTCAAACAGTAATTCATCCGCCTTTTGACACGGCTGAAACGGTTTTGTAAACCAATCCCCGGATTGGCAGCGTTGTTGCACACCACCGAGTTGGACCTGTTACTGAAATTCGCTTAGGCTAGACGCCAGTAGCGATAGGAAAACATAATCAATACCGTACTCAGGAGGAGTCGTTCATGTATACAGGGAAAGTAGTCTGTGCCCTTGGCGCCAGCCTGTTGTTCAGCCAGCCTGCGCCATTACTCGCCGAAGCCAAACCGGCCGCCGCCCTGCATTTCCCCGGCAGCAACCCACTGGCGGCCGCCAGACAGTTACAGGAACCCACACCGGGTTGCGGCGATTCCCTGGACAACCTGATTCTCTTTGATGGCAACCTGTTTCAACTGGATGTGCACGGCCCCTACCTCAATGGGGACAAAACCTTTTTGCAAACCGATACCGTAACCGTGGTGAACCCCAGCTATGAGGGCAGCTACTGGAACGGCTACTGGTACTTCATCGATTACTACAACACGGTTCCCAGCGTTACCGAATCGCAACCCTTTTATGAAGTGCTGGGCTTTGCCCAGGCGCAACAGTTCCATGCCTACCTCACCCAGGATCTTGGCCTCACGGGCCTTCCGCTCACCGCCATACAATACCAGTGGGCCCAGACCAGCGGCGGACCCGAAACCATTTCCTTTGGCAACTTCATCAATATCCCCGGCAATGTCACCGGGCCCTGCGGCACCGTGCACTGGCTCAGTGACGGCGATGTGATCCCCCATGAAATGGGCGGCCATCTCCTGCCGCTATTGCATTCGGAAACGCAAAACATTCTGGGTGAACCTCTGGGGGATTACTGGTCGCTGGCCATGACCTGGAATGAAACCACCAACCCCGAACTGAAAATCGGAGACTGGGTAAATGAAATGTTTGCGCGGGATGGCGTCTATCTGCGCGATCTCAACCAGACCAGCCTGCACTATCCCTACCAGTTACAGGGTGCGGATCACACCCGCCGCAACCACAACAATGGCCAGATTCTGTCGGCTGCCCTGTGGGATTTTCGCGTGGCGCTCAGTGATCAGTTCGGCCCGGTGGACGGGCCCCGGCTTGCCGATTACCTGGTGTACCAGACTGGCCAGCAAGCCAGAGCACTGACTTCATCGGCACAGGTGAATGATGCGCCGCGCCTTTATGCGCAGCTGCGCGATACCCTCATGGAACAACTGGCCCTGTTGCAGGCCCAGGCCAATGACGGCAGCTACCGTGACCTGGCCAAGGCACTGGATGCCAGCCAGATCGAACAGGCCTTTGCGCACCGGAACATTACCCATGTGTTTCCCAATGATCCCTTTTTCGATACCGGGGTTTCCCTGTTCAACCGGGGCGGCAATGTAAACAATGCCTTTCACCCGGTGCGCGATGCCTTTGGCACGGCAACCGGCGAATATGAAACCACCACCCAGGGAGTGGATATCAAGGCAAGCCAGGCCTGGGCCCTGCATAAGGGCACCCATAGCGTGAATGTGGCCGTGCTGGATACCGATGGCGCCACCGCCCATCCCGATCTTGCCGACAACATCTGGATCAATGCCGGTGAGCTCACCACCACGCAACGTCAGCAAGCCGACCTGAATGGCGATGGGATCATCACCTACAAGGAACTCAACACCGGAAACCCGCTGGCCCTGAGCGACACCAACAACAATGGCTTTTTCGATGCCATTGATCTTTATCCCGTAATTGCCGATGGCGCCGACAATGATGGCAACGGCAAGACCGATGACCTTTCCGGCTGGAGTTTCACTAAAAATGCCGGTGACCCCAGTGGCTGGTTATCCCCCTGGTTCCATGGCACCCGCACCATGGGCATCATCGGCGGGGTGGGCAACAACGGTTTGGGCATGAGTGGCGTGAACTGGGATATCCGCATGACACCGCTGCAGGTTACCGAGTGGAGCTTCACCAATGAAACCCACATTGCCGATGCTCTGGCCTATGCCAGGGAGATTCAAGCCGATGTCATTCATGCCGCCTGGGCCCTGGAGCCCTGGGGTAAATCCTCTCCCAGCCTGCTGGAAGGCATGCGCGCCCTGGAAAGCAGCGTGACTCCCTATGTGGCGGCCATTGGCAACACCAGCCCCACCACCGGCCTGGACAATGACGCCGAACCCTACTATCCGCAAAGCTACCCCCTGAAAAACATTTTCACCGTTACCGCCATCAATACTCTGGGACAACAGGAAGAGCGCTTTGGAAAATACACCGCCTATCAGGGAATGAGCATGGCCTATTACAAGCTGGGGCAGACCTCCGGCGCCTCGCCCTTTGTTTCGGGTGCGCTGGCCCTGTTACTGTCGGCCCAGAATGAACGCCTGGCCAGCATTCCCAACTATCGGCGCCTGACCCTGGGTGAAATCCGTTACCTGTTACTCAGCACCGTGGATCAGTATCCCGGACTGCTGGGTAAAACCGTATCGGGTGGCAGCCTCAATCTGCATCGTTTCCTGGAAGCCTATACCGATACGGATTCCGATGGCTATGCCGATGTGATTGAAACCCTGTTCGGAGCCGACCCCAACACGCCGTTTTCCCAACCGGACCTGTTTGACGGGGATGCCGATGGCGATGGACTCGCCAATTATCTGGAACTGGCCTATGGCACCATCCCCATTGCCACGGACCCGACCACGGATTACAGCGGCCGCATCTATCCCATCTACCTGGCGACCAATGGCACCCTGCTGACCACCGCCACCGAAGGTGGCCTGCCACCCACCGCAGCGGATACCGATGGCGATGGCGACAGTGATTACCGGGAAGTGATGCTGGGCATGGACCCGGCCAACCCCTTCTCGAAAAATGCCCTGGTGAACCCCGGCGCGGAAACCGGCAATACCCAACCCGAGGCCTGGTGGTATGCCAATAATTCCACCACCCCCTGGGCCACCGATGCCGCCCACAGCGGTAGCCGCTCCCTGAAGATCATCAACGCCACCGGCGGCAACCTGCGATGGCAATCCACCGGAGTGCAATTCACCGGCGAAG
>CBDUNQ010000374.1:0-3150 GCA_965368625.1 uncultured Gammaproteobacteria bacterium | reverse complement strand
CCTGAAGACCGATAAGGGTGTAAAGATCGACTACCTTCAGGGGTTTGCCCGTTTCGTGGATGACCATCATGTATTCATCGATACCGGTGGTAACCAGGATGACCCCCATACCCGTGCCGCCATGGGGGATGGTAAGCAGGGTTCGCAACTGAGCTTTGGTTGTGCCGTGGTGGCCACCGGGGCTCCCCCCTTTGTGCCACCCATTCCCGGTGCTGTGGAGGGTCTGGTGGCTGGCGGCGGTGTACTCACCTCGGACACCGTGTGGTCTCTGGAGGCACAGCCGAAGAAGCTGGTGGTGATCGGTGGCGGAGCCATCGGCCTGGAAATGGCGCAACTGATGCAGGACTTTGGTGCCAAAGTGACCTTGCTGGAAGCCAAGGACCGTATCCTGGCGGAAGTGGAACCGGAAATCGCCAAGGCCCTTACCGCGGTGCTCAATGACGATCCGCGCCTGGATGTGCACACCTCAGTCAGTATCAGCAAGATTTCCGGCAAGGCTGGTGCCATGCAGGTGGCTTATGCGGATGCGGAAGGCAAAAAGCATACGATCAAGGCCGACTACGTGATTATGGGTACCGGTAAACGTCCGGTGCTTGAGGGCCTGGATGTGGACAAGGCGGGGATTGCCACCGAGGGCCCGGCCATCAAGGCCGATGCCCGTTGCCGGACCAGCGTGCCGCACATCTTTGCCATTGGCGATGTCATCGGTGGGCTGATGCTGGCCCATACGGCGGCGCAGCAGGGACGGGTAGCGGCCCACACCATCCTTGGTGAAGATATGAAATACAATCAAGACAAGGATTGTGGGGTGATTTTCACCCGCCCGGAAGCCGCTTTTGTGGGGCTGTCCCTGGAGCAGGCCAAGGCCAGGGGTATCGATGCCGCGGAAGTGAAAGTGCCCATGAGTATTGATGCCAAGGCCATGATCAATAATGAAGTCCATGGCATGATCAAGCTGGTGGCGGACAAGAAGACCCAGCGGGTGATTGGTGTGCACTTGCTGGCGGATCATGCAGATACCCTGATTGGTGAAGCGGTGATGATGGTTTCCGGAGACATGACCCTGTCCCAGGTGGCCAATGCCATACATCCGCATCCCACCCAGACCGAACTGTTCGGTGAGCTTGCGCGACGTCTGCTGTCGCGACTGCGTCGATCCAAACGTTAATTGTTGGCAGTGGTCCAGGAACCTGCTGCCATCCCAGGGCCGTTCCCCGTTACCCCGGGGAGCAGGCCTCGTCTTGTTAAGACGAAACCAACTCTATAACCATTTCACAGGGCGTAAACGAAGATGTCCAGCGTAAAAAAAGTGGTGCTTGCCTATTCCGGCGGTCTTGATACTTCCATCATTCTCAAATGGCTGCGTGATGTATATGACTGTGAAGTAGTCACCTTCACGGCTGATATCGGTCAGGGCGAAGAGGTGGAGCCGGCTCGCGCCAAGGCCAAGGCCATGGGTGTGAAGGAAATCTTCATTGAGGATTTGCGTGAAGATTTTGCCCGTGACTATGTGTTCCCCATGTTCCGCGCCAATACCATCTATGAGGGCGAGTACCTGTTGGGTACCTCCATCGCCCGCCCGCTGATCGCCAAGCGCCTGGTGGAAATTGCCAATGCCACGGGGGCGGACGCCATTTCCCATGGTGCTACCGGCAAGGGCAATGACCAGGTACGCTTTGAATTGGGGGCCTATGCCCTGAAACCCGATGTACGGGTAATTGCCCCGTGGCGCGAATGGGACCTCAATTCCCGGGAAAAACTCATGCAGTATGCGGCGGATCATGGCATTCCCGTGGACTTCAACAAGGGTAAGAAATCACCCTATTCCATGGATGCCAATTCCCTGCATATTTCTTATGAAGGCGGCATACTGGAAGATCCCTGGGCCGAACCGGAAGAAGATATGTGGCGTTGGACCGTGTCGCCGGAAAAGGCGCCCGATAATCCCGCCTATCTTGAGTTGACTTATGAGAAGGGCGATATCGTGGCAATCGATGGTATCGCTGTAAGCCCCGCCCAGGTGATGGAGCAGCTCAATAAAATCGGTGGGGAAAATGGCATCGGCCGCGACGATATTGTGGAAAACCGCTATGTGGGCATGAAATCCCGCGGCTGCTACGAAACCCCGGCCGGCACCATCATGCTCAAGGCGCATCGCGCCATGGAGTCACTTACCCTGGATCGGGAAGTGGCCCATCTGAAGGATGAACTCATGCCGCGCTATGCCAAGCTGATTTACAACGGTTACTGGTGGAGCCCGGAGCGTAAAATGTTGCAGGAAATGATCGATGCATCACAGGAAACGGTAAATGGCGTGGTGCGCATCAAACTGTACAAGGGCAATGTCAGTGTCGCCGGCCGCAAATCGGATACCGATTCATTGTTTGATGAACGCATTGCCACCTTTGAGGAAGATGAAGGCGCCTACAACCAGAAGGATGCGGAAGGGTTTATCAAGCTCAATGCCCTGCGCCTGCGTATTGCGGCACGCCGGGGTAAATAGCGGCAAATCTGCCGGCATCCCGGCATATTACTGCGGATTTTCGTCGCCCATAGATCAGGCAATACTTTCATAGGGAGACTGCCATGCGTATGTTGCACACCATGTTGCGGGTGGGAAACCTGGAACGCTCCATTCGTTTCTATACGGAAGTGTTGGGAATGAAATTGTTGCGCCAGAAGGACTACCCGGATGGTAAATTCACGCTGGCCTTCGTGGGGTACGGTGATGAAAAGGAAAATACCGTTATCGAGCTGACCCATAACTGGGATACAGACCAATACGACCTGGGTACCGGCTATGGTCATATTGCCCTGGAAGTGGATGATGTCTATCAGGCAGCGGCGGATATCAAACAGCAGGGTGGTAAAATCCTGCGTGAAGCCGGCCCCATGAATGCCGGTACCACCATTATTGCCTTTGTGGAAGATCCCGATGGCTACCCCATTGAGTTGATCGGTAAAAAAACCTAGGGAAGCTATTACCGCAAGGTAAGGTATTCATGAATAATCCACCGTAATTCCAGAGTGTCTGGACCCGAATGAGTAAGGTATTCATGCATAAAAAAACCATCGTCATTCCGGCGCATGCCGGAATCTCTTGAATATACCGCCACTGTATGGAGATACCGGCCTACGCCGGTATGACGA
>CBDUNQ010000373.1:0-3162 GCA_965368625.1 uncultured Gammaproteobacteria bacterium | reverse complement strand
CACTTCAGGATCCGGTATCCGGTGAACGCTTGAAGGTGCCCCATATGGGTTGGAATCAGGTACACCAGAGTCAGGAACATGCCCTGTGGAAGGAAATTCCCGATGGCAGCCGCTTTTATTTCGTCCACAGTTATTTTGCCCAGCCGGCGGACCCGGTGCACATGGCCGGGCGCACGGAATATGGGCTGGGCTTTGCTTCTGCAGTGGCTCGGGAAAACCTCTTTGGGGTACAGTGTCATCCGGAAAAGAGCCAGCAGGCAGGTTTGCGATTGCTGGCGAATTTTGTGCGTTGGAATGGTCAGGCATGATAGGCACGGTGCCCGTGTGCTCGGCCGGCTGTTTCTTTACTTTGTCGAACCTTGAGGAATTGAGCAATGCTGCTGATCCCGGCCATTGATCTGAAAGATGGCAAATGCGTGCGCCTGCGCCAGGGGCGCATGGAGGATGAAACCATATTTGCCCATGACCCGCTGGAAATGGCGCAGAAGTGGGTGGATGCCGGTGCGCGCCGTTTGCACCTGGTGGATCTCAATGGTGCCTTTGCCGGTAAGCCGGTGAATGCCGAAGTCATTCACCGTATCGCCGAGGCCTTCCCCGATGTACCGATCCAGGTAGGTGGGGGGATCCGCGATGAAGATACGGTGCAGGCTTACCTGGATGCCGGTGTACAGTATGTGATCATCGGCACCAAAGCGGTGAGCACGCCCCACTTTGTCAATGACCTCTGCATGGAATTTCCAGCCCACATCATCGTTGGTCTGGATGCCAAAGATGGCAAGGTGGCCATCGATGGCTGGTCAAAGCTTTCCCATCACAGTGTGGTCGATCTCGCCAAACGCTTTGAGGACGATGGAGTGGAAGCCATCATTTATACCGATATCGGCCGCGATGGCATGATGAAGGGGGTAAACCTCGAGTCTACGGTGGCCCTGGCGGAAGCCATTACCATCCCGGTCATCGCTTCCGGTGGTGTGAGTACGCTGGAGGATATACGCGCATTGGCGGCTAAGCAGGATTCAGGCATCATGGGAGCCATTATCGGGCGCGCACTTTATGAAGGTACCATTGATCTTGCCGAAGCCCATGCCCTGGTTTCCGGGGGCTGATTCCCATGCCGTTAGCCAAGCGCATCATCCCCTGCCTGGATGTGGATGCAGGCCGCGTTGTAAAAGGCGTGAAATTTGTCGATATTCGTGATGCCGGTGATCCGGTGGAAGTGGCGCGTCGTTATGACCGTGAAGGTGCCGACGAAATCACTTTCCTGGATATCACGGCCAGCTCCGATGATCGGGAAACCATGGTCCATGTAGTGGAACAGGTGGCTGGAGAGGTATTCATTCCCCTGACGGTGGGGGGTGGAATTCGCGAGTTGCCTGACATTCGCCGCATGCTCAATGCCGGTGCCGACAAGGTTGCCATCAATACCGCAGCCGTGAATCGCCCTGAATTTGTCCGGGAAGCGGCAGAGCGCTTCGGCGCCCAGTGTATCGTGGTAGCCATTGATGCCAAACGCGTCAGCAAGGAGGGTGAACCACTGCGCTGGGAGATATTTACCCACGGTGGCCGTAAACCCACGGGCCTTGATGCGGTGCAATGGGCGCAACGCATGGTGGAGTATGGTGCAGGAGAAATCCTGCTGACCAGTATGGATCGGGATGGCACCAAGAATGGCTTCGACCTTGAGCTGACACGTACCATCAGTGAAGCGGTACATGTGCCGGTGATTGCCTCCGGTGGTGTCGGCACGCTGGATCACCTGGTGGATGGGGTAAAGCAGGGGCGTGCCGATGCGGTACTGGCGGCGAGCATTTTCCATTTCGGCGAATTCAGTATTCAGCAAGCCAAGGAATACATGGCGGCTGCCGGGGTTGAGGTGCGGCTGTGAGTGAGCCCTGGCTGGAAGAAATCCGTTGGGATCAGGATGGTCTGATACCCGCGATTGCCCAGGATGCCAAGACCGGAGAAATATTGATGGTGGCCTGGATGAATCGCGAGGCACTGCAGCAAACCCTGCACCATGGGCGAGCCGTGTACTGGTCCCGCTCACGGGGCCGGCTCTGGCCCAAGGGGGAGGAATCCGGTCATGTGCAAACCGTAAGGGATGTGCGTCTCGATTGTGATAAGGATGTATTACTGCTGAAAGTTGAGCAGCAGGGCGGAATTGCCTGTCATACCGGCCGACGCAGCTGTTTCTTCCACAAGTTGGAGCAGGGTAAATGGCAGGCCGTGGAACCGGTGCTTAAGGATCCAAAGGAAATCTACCGCTAAGTCTATGGAAAACACATTGCAAAAACTGGCGGAAATACTGGAGGCGCGCAAGCAGGCCGATCCGGGAAGCTCTTATGTGGCTACACTTTACAGTAAAGGGCTGGATAGCATTCTCAAGAAGGTGGGTGAAGAGGCAACGGAAACCATCCTCGCCGCCAAGGGCGAGTCCCAGGAGCAATTGATATACGAAACCGCAGATCTCTGGTTTCATACCCTGGTGATGCTGGCTGCCAGGGATCTTGGGCCCGAACAGGTTCTACAGGAGCTGGATCGCCGTTTTGGTTTGTCCGGGCTGGAAGAAAAGGCTTCACGTGGAAGTAAATAGACAGGCTTTGCGTCTCTACATTGACGTAAGCGCAGGTAACGAGGAGAAATCGAATGGGTGGCATTAGCGTTTGGCAGTTATTGATTATTCTGGCCATCGTATTGGTATTGTTTGGCGCCAAGCGCCTGAAGACGCTGGGGTCTGATCTGGGTGGAGCCGTGAAGGGTTTCAAGTCGGCTGTGCGTGAAGGCAGTGAAGACGAGGCCGCGCAGGCGGGTAAGTTAAAGGATCAGCAGGAAGGTCGGGTGATTGATGGTGAAGTCACCAAAAAAGAGCAGGATAAGGTCTGATTGACCTGCCGGGCAAACGCAGCCTGCGACCAGGTTCCCTGTCATGTTTGATGTTGGCTTTTTTGAACTTCTGCTGATCGGTGTGGTTACACTCCTGGTGGTGGGGCCTGAGCGCCTGCCCAAGGTGGCACGCACGGCTGGCTTGTGGCTTGGCAAGGCACGTGCCATGGTGGCTTCGGTAAAGGCGGATATCGATCGAGAACTGGCCGCGGAAGAACTGAAAAAGGCGCTGGCAAAGCAGGCGGAGATACCTGAACTCTACGATATCATGGAGGAAAC
>CBDUNQ010000372.1:0-3188 GCA_965368625.1 uncultured Gammaproteobacteria bacterium | reverse complement strand
ACTTCGGTGCCATCTGCCTGCCCCAGGGCATCGAAACCTGCTTCAATGGTAAAGGCCTGCAACAAGCGGATACCATCTTCCGCCACCGGCACATGGTTGGTTCCGGCAAGATTGTTTACGGCATCCCCGGTATGACAGGACTGGCAACCCGGCTCACTGGCCCAGGGAACCCGTTTATTGAGGTTCAAGCCATCGGGAAACGCCAGTTGTGGCCAGTCAGCGGAAAAGTCGTTACCCACATGACGCATTTCTCCGTGACAATCCTGGCATACCACGCCCCCGGCCGCCATGGCACCACGCAGGCATTGTGTTCGCTTGCCGGGGTGGCATTGATAACAGGTTTCCCCAAGGGTTTCATTCGCCACCAGGGGATCACGTCCCACCGGAGAAGGCATATCGGGAAACAGGGGTTCCTGGGTAACCGGATTAAGTAATTCACCATGATGGCCATGCATGGCACGGGACATACTGATGTGCTGCGTTTGTTCCGTACCTGGAATACCGGCACCCGCCGTACCCGCCGGCGTATCCGTGGGACCAAGTTGAGCCAGATCCAGCGCCGGCGAATAGTGACAGCGGGAACACTGTACGGGTCGTTCCTGATCCAGCTGTGTGCCGTGCTTGGCATCGTGCAGACGCAGAATATTGATCTTGGCGGCATTGAGTACCTGCTCCGTGGGCGTATTACCCGGAGCCTGCGCTGCCGAACTAATCACATCGAACGGTACACTGGCAAAGGTGGTGGCAAAGCCTTTACACACCAGCCCCAATTCCGGCGCATGATCACAGACTTCCTGATCAGCATGGCATCCCTGACAGTCTGCTTCCGAAGCAACCGGTAACACCACATCGGTACTGGCCAGTATGGCACCCGTGGCATTGCTCTTGGCCTGTACCCGCATCAGTGGGTACGCATTGCTACGTCCCTGGTCATCCACGGGCAGGATGGGTATGCCATCAGCCGCCCACCAATTCACATCCTGTATCACCTTACCCAGGGGTGCGGGCAATACACTGCTGAAGAAATTCACGTCACGATCGAAACGGTCAAAGGCTTGCGGAGTATTGGCTTCATAGGGTGCGGATACTCCGGGCATGGATTGCTGGGCAAAGGCACAGCTCACCGGGTCCGCCAGACAGCCGGGCAACAGCATGGAATCCGGTACCGGTAATCCCACATCCACCAGGCCCGCAGCCTGTGGCGTCAGCAAGCCAAAAAACAAGGGGGCATAGGTATTGAAACCATGGGTCTGACCATCCCCATCAGGATCATCCCAGAAATTGGTTTTGAAAACCGGTGAACGGGACGGATTGGCAAGAACCGGATCCTGGGGATTGGAAGCCGCGGAATAAAATGCCGTTACTGCCGCATCATCCAACAGGGTGGGCAGGCGATTGGAAGTACCCCGCTCCACCACCTGGGCATGCACCACATTGAAGGGAGGCAGAATGCTGAATACCTGGTAATCCAGATCGGCACAGTGCATACCCAGATCATTGGCGGCAAGTACTCGATACCGTGTGGTATTTACAAAGGCTTGCTCAGCGACGGTGGCACCCGCTTGTGCCGAATGGCTACTGGTACTGTTCAGCGAGATGGGGGAAGTCTGCATCGCTTGTGGAGAACAGCCCACTGGCGCATTTTCCACATCCCGCTCCAGGCTGGTGCCATCGGGAAGGGATACCCGCACGCGACAAGGCACCGGATCCGGGTTCGCTTTACGCATGCGCCAAATGGTATTGCCCTTGACGGTGGCACGCCCCAGGGTCTGGTCTGGAGCATTGGCATTCACGGCTACAACGAGCAGCCGGGGATCAGCATGGCCATTGATTACCAGGGTTCCAAGATCCACTCGCCATTTGGCGGTATCGATCTGGAACAGGGCTGAGTGTGAAATAGCGGGAAGCAACCAAGTCAGCAATAGCAGCAATAGCGAACTGCGGTGCAAGAATCCTTTGCGACGATCTGTTTTCAAATCCATGAAACACCTCTCTTACAGTCAGCTGTTATCAGGTTGGCTCGCAAAGTACCCATCGAACCATCCGGTGTTCGTACTTTCTGAGGTTTTCTATGAAACACTACACTGGGATTATATTCCCAATATTACCCCTGTCAAATGCAGGGGTTTCACGCTTCAGGCGAACCAATCTAACGCTGTCCTTTAGAGCAATGCAAAATGTCATAGATTGTCATATCTGTCATAAACAAGGACTTAGACGCTATTTTTATGGATATCCGCGTCAATATTTCGCTCATCGGGTCGATAAGCCATAAGAATTCGCCAACCCCCTTCTGGCCAAGCCCTTTTCAGTATGGAGTGTTATATGTTTGGAATGTCCCTGGGTGTACGCAGACAATTTGCCCTTCTCGCGGGAATCCTCTCCCTGGTGGTGATCGTGGTAAGTGCCATCCTGATCAACGGCAATGCACACATTTCCCAGCAAGCCACGGAAATTGAAGACAAGGAATTGCCCATCCTGAACAAGGCCCATGCGCTCAAGCTTACGGTGGTGCAGGTACAGCAATGGTTAACGGACATCAGCGCCACTCGTGGTCTGGATGGCTTGAATGATGGTTTCGAGGAAGCCGAAAACAATGCCAGGCGGTTCCATGAATTGATTTCTGAATTACAAATCCTGGATAAGGAACATGCCAGCCTTTATCAGAAAATGGAGCCGGCCTTTGCCGCCTATTACCGGGTGGGTAAAACCATGGCGCAAGCCTATGTGGACCAGGGTCCTGCGGGGGGCAACCGAATGATGGCCGACTTCGATACCGTGGCAGCCACCATGACAGAGCAGGTGGATGAAATGCTGGTCACGGTTGAGCAGCGAGTGCTAGATGCAGTGCAGGCTCAACAGGATTCGGTGCGCACATCCCAGGGATTTCTATGGAGCAGCGTAATCGGTGTACTAGTGATGGTGGCACTGCTTTACTTTATCATTGCCCGCGCCTTGAGCTATCTTCCCAAAGTGGTTGATGAGTTACAGCGGGTCGCCGCCGGTGACCTCACTTCCAGTTACAGAGTTGATCGTAAAGATGAGATCGGTGAATTATTTACTGCATTGGGAGAAACCCGTTCAGGCCTGAAAGGGATTATTAAACAAATCGCCACGGCTACCCAATCCCTGCACTCCGCCTCTGACCGCATGTCCAATGTTACCGATCAGGTACATGATAGTATCCT
>CBDUNQ010000371.1:0-3205 GCA_965368625.1 uncultured Gammaproteobacteria bacterium | reverse complement strand
TATTAATTGCATGTAAAGGATGTGAGTGTACCCTGGGTGCACCTGCGTAACTGCGATGATCGGTGAGCGTGTTGGCGCTTCTATTCCTGGATTCAGTTGTTAAGGGAAAAACGGCAGACTGGCCCGATTCTTCGCGGCAGGGCAGTAGCGCCCGCCAGCGTACCGGGTAAATCCGGGGCCGCCTTTAGGAAGTCTGGATACCCGCACATGAACCGGAAGTACTGTTTTCCAAAGGTCATTGGATGTGGCCGGGATGAAGGAGGGGAGGCCAGTATTTGTTGTTAAATGCTATTAAATTGTCGCCATATTCATCAAATATTCATTAAAGTGAGTATTTCTGCCGGGCCTGTCTGGTGTTGCAGGCCATCTCATAAAAAGGGCTGCAACGATGAATTCCTGTGGGATGGGGTTGCAAGCCCGCACGCTTGGCTCGACACTACCCATCTATGATTGAACCTGACCGCATTGTCACGCCTCGAGGCTCGCAGGAAGAAGAGGCGCTGGATCGAGCGATCCGTCCCAAGACGCTGGCGGAGTATGTGGGGCAACCCAAGGTTTCCCAGCAGATGGATATCTTCATCCAGGCGGCCCGTGGCCGCGGAGATCCCCTGGACCACGTGCTGATCTTCGGGCCGCCGGGACTTGGCAAGACCACCCTGTCCCACATCATTGCCAATGAAATGGGCGCCAACCTGCGCCATACCTCGGGTCCGGTGCTGGAAAAGGCCGGGGATCTGGCGGCACTGCTCACCAATCTGGAGGCGGGGGATGTATTGTTTGTGGATGAAATTCACCGCCTGAGTCCGGTGGTGGAAGAAATCCTGTATCCGGCCATGGAAGATTATCAGCTGGATATTGTTATCGGGGAAGGCCCGGCAGCGCGTTCCATCAAGCTCGATTTGCCACCATTCACCCTGGTGGGGGCCACAACCCGTGCCGGTCTGTTGACATCCCCCTTGCGTGATCGCTTCGGTATTGTGCAACGGTTGGAATTTTATGCGCCAGCCGATCTCGCCCACATTCTGCAGCGCTCGGCGCGTATTCTGGGGGTGAATATGGATGCCTCGGGCGCCATGGAGCTGGCGCGACGCTCCCGCGGCACGCCGCGCATTGCCAACCGCTTGTTGCGGCGGGTGCGGGATTACGCTGAAGTGAAGGGCAATGGACAGGTGTCAGCTGATGTAGCCAGTGAAGCGATGACCATGCTGGAAGTGGATGAGCAGGGCTTTGATGCCCAGGATCGCAAGCTGTTACAGGCCATTGTGGAAAAATTCGGCGGTGGCCCGGTAGGCGTGGATAACCTGGCGGCGGCCATTGGTGAGGAACGTGGCACTATCGAAGATGTGGTGGAGCCCTATCTGATACAGCAGGGGTATATCATGCGTACTCCCCGGGGCCGTATGGCGACACGTCATGCCTATCTGCAGCTGGGCTTGCCGGTGCCCAGCAGCGCTGGTCAGGAAACCCTTTCCTTACTGGATGAAAATGGTCCTCCCTGAGGTCACAAGCAGGCGACCGGCATAGCGCAGCCATAACTACAATGAAATTTCGCATCTACCGCCCCAAGTCCATACTGCGCCTCATTCTCATGGGGTTTGCCCTGGTGTCCATACCATTGATGGTGGCCCTGGTAAATGCCGCCCTCTCTGTGGATCGTTTGGCCAATCGCAGTCAGCGCGCCGTGTATCAAGCCGTGCAGGTGACCAAAAACAGCCAGGGTCTGGTGGAAGCCATTACGGCCATGGAGCGTAATGCCCGTCAGTATCAGGTGCTGGGTGAAGAGGCCCTGTACGTGGTGTACGAGGAAAACCACGGTATTTTTCAAGCCACCATCCGCATCCTGGAAGATTTGCCCATGTCGCAGAATCAGCGGACCTTGCTGGGCCAGTTGGAAGTGGAGGAATGGAATATCTACGAACACATGGCAGAGCATGGCGGGCAAGCGGTGGATTCCACCGTGGATGCGGAGCGGTTTGCCGCCCTGGCGATTCTGGCGGAGCAATTTCTGGCGGAAAGCCGTACCGCAATACAGCGTGAGGTGGATGCCATGCAGAGTACCGCCCAGGAAACCCAGCGGGTATTGGTCATGCAGGCCGTGGCACTGGTTCCGGCAGCTTTATTGGTGGCGGGACTGTTCGCGATTTTAATCACCCGCCCCATTCGCCAGTTGGATCATGCCATTCGGCGGCTGGGAAATGAGGAACTATCCGCACCTTTGACGGTCCAGGGCCCCCGGGATCTGGAAGTCCTTGGTGAGCGGCTCGAATGGCTGCGGGATCGACTGCAGGAGCTGGAGGCGGAAAAGACCAAATTCCTGCATCATATCTCCCATGAGTTGAAAACACCGCTGACAGCGATTCGCGAAGGTGCCGGCCTTCTGGGAGAGGAAGTGGTAGGGAAGTTGAATGAGCCGCAGCGTGAAATTGCTGAAATTCTTAAGGAAAATACCGTTCACCTGCAAAAGTTGATTGAAGACCTGCTGAATGTCAGCATGGCAACCACGCGCACATCCGTTATGATGCACCGCCCGGTGGCACTGGCACGGCTGATCAAGCAAGTGATTGCCGATCATAAAATGGCCCTGCTGGGACGCCAGCTGAAACTGGACAGCCAATTACAGCCGGTGCAAGTGGAAGGAGATGAGGAAAAGATTCGCACCGTTATGGATAACTTACTCTCCAATGCAGCGAAATTCGCCCCGGAAGGCGGTACGGTGAAAATCACCCTGGAAGACCTGGGTGACGCCGCACAGATCGAGGTAAGTGATTCTGGGACCGGCATTGCCGCGGAAGACCGCGAAAAAGTATTCGATGCCTTTTACCAGGGGCGGCACAATACCAAAAGCCACATCAAAGGCACCGGATTGGGTTTATCTATTGCCAAGGAATATGTGTTGGCCCACGGTGGGCGCATCAAGGTGGTTTCCCGTATTCAGTCAGGGGCTTGTCTACGGGTTACCCTACCCAAACAGAGGGTTGCTGCATGATCCGGTATACCGCGTGGTTGTTTCAGGGGCTGTTGTTACTGGGCCTGGTGTCCTGTATACCCGTTAACCAACGGTCCGGGATGCCGGATTTGCGAGATTTCTCAACCCATCTGGGTGGGGTAGACTGGCTCGAAGAAGTGAATACCGTGCTGTTGATGCCGGCAAGCGAACATGCGGCTTCCCTGCGGGATCGTCAACATGCCTACCGGGTGGAGGCGA
>CBDUNQ010000370.1:0-3216 GCA_965368625.1 uncultured Gammaproteobacteria bacterium | reverse complement strand
CGGCAGAAGCTGAGGCAAACTACTACAGGCAACTCAACCGTCAGGCTGCTGTAGCAGCGTGACTTAAACCAAACAGCCTCCGCGAAACCCAGGGCGGTTCATTTTGCCTACGCCGGTATGACGTGGAATAAAATAATCACCTTCACCCAGTCAAGCTGAGGGTGCCGCCACCTGTAAACCATGATCGGCATAGTGTTTTCGCAGCCACTCCAGATATTCTTCCGGTGGCATGGGTTTGGCGAAATAATATCCCTGCATGGTATCGCACTCCAGCTCATTCAGGGATTGATTGGTGCACAGGTCTTCCACTCCTTCGGCTACCACGCGCAATCCCATATTGTGGGCCAGTGCAATGGTGGAACGTACAATGGCTTCGTCATTGCCGTCATTAATCATGTTGAAGATAAAGGATCGGTCGATCTTGATTTCTTCCACCGGCATACGCTTCACATAGGCCAATGAGGAATAGCCGGTGCCGAAGTCATCGATGGAGATGTGTATCCCCATTTTTTTGAGCTTACAGAGGATTTCCAGTGCAAATTCAGGATCCAGCATTACCGAGGTTTCGGTCACTTCCAGGGTGAGAAAGCGCGCTTCCATTCCACTGTGTTGCAAGGCGGCGGAAACGCTTTCCAGAAGGTTTGGATCATGGAGATTCACGGCCGATAGATTCACCGATACCCCGCTGGGGTAACCGGCACTGTGCCAGGTTGCGCAACACTTCAGGGCGCGATTCAATACCCAGGTGGTCAGCGGTTGTATCAGGCCGACGCGCTCTGCAATGGGCATGAACTTGTCAGGTGGTACAAAGCCGCGGGTAATACTGGGCCAGCGGATCAGGGCTTCGGCACCACAGACATGGCCGGACTGGCCATCCACCTGTGGTTGGAAGTACAGTTGCAGCTCATCGGAATCCATGGCCTCGCGTAAATCCCGTTCCAGTGAGCGGTCTTCTGTAACCTGTACTTCAATGTTGTCCTGAAAGAATGCATAACCACGTTGGGTGTTTTTCGCATGATACATGGCCACATCAGCCTTGCGCATCAGGGCATACATGTCATCTTCTTTATTGCTGCGAATGGTGATACCGATACTGATCCCAACGGAGAATCGCTGTCCCTGCAGGGTGAAATCCTCTTTCATGACTTGAATCAGTTTGCGGGCCACCTGTTCCGCATCCTCTTCATTGTCAACATCGGGCAGCAATGCAGCAAATTCGTCGCCACCGATGCGGGCGATCATTTTTCCATGGAATTCCTTGCGTGTATCCGTGTCCACGGTGGTAATCATGTCTTCGGCGCGTAATACCGAGCGAAAACGCTCCCCCACCTGCTGTAACAATTGATCTCCAATATGATGCCCTAAGGTATCATTGACCACCTTGAAACGGTCAAGGTCCATGAGTAACAAGGCGAAGGATTTACGGCCCTTGCGTTGTTCAGCAGTCATTTTTTTCAGGTATTCGGTCAGCTTGTTACGGTTTGGTAATTTGGTAAGGGTATCGGAAAAGGCCATGTCCTCAAGAGAATCATAGAGGCGGTTCAATTCCCGGGTCATTACATTGAAATCCTTGGCCAGCTCCTGAATCTCACTGGTGCCATGGATTTCCACCTGTGCATTGAGATGATTCGGATCTTCACATACCCGATGTAGCTGGCGCCGCAACAGATCCAGGGGGTCCAGCGTGCTGCGGCGTACCAGGGAAAAGGCCATGATAGTGGCGAACAAGGCTATCAGTCCGGTAACCAGAATCACCAGGTTGCGGGTCTCGCCTAATTTTTGTTGAAATGAGCTTACATCACTCATCATCAGCAAGTGCAGTACTGCTTCGTTATCGTCATTGCGCAGGGTGTAATCCACCTGCAACAGGGAGCGGTCTCTGCCCATGGGCCAGTGATCGGACTGGTACAACAAGCTGCGGTCCCTTGCCCGAATCTGCAATGGCATTCCCAGGGCGGCCTGGGTGGGTGTCAGTACCTGTACCGGTGAACTGACAATCACCAGATAACCGATTGGTCGCAGGCTGCCAATGGGTAACAGGGTATTGTGTATGGCAAGCTGATTCAGGGTGCAGAGGGCTGTAATGACCTTGGTTCTTTCCGCTCCCGTGCGTGGTGCCGCTTGCTTGAGCAGGCCGGGACATACGGGTAGTTCGTTTCCTGCTGCGGATTTCTCCGCACTGGCCATGGTGACCAGCCTGAAATCCAGGTCAAAGGCGAGCAGATATTGGAGGTTGATGATTCCTGCAGTGACAAAATACTGGTTGAACTGGTTTTTCAGAACCGCATTGAGGGGCTCCATCTGGCGATGGGCAAAGGTGCTGCGAAAATCCGTTTCACTTTGCAGTGACATCCCCAGATCGGTGGTGATTTCCCGATGACTTTCCAGTAAATCCATGGATTTCAGATGAATCAGTTTGTGCAGGCTATTGCGGTGTTCTTCTTCCGCCAGACCCTGGTAGATATTGCCTGACAATAAGGCCAGGGCAATGCCCAGTGTGCCCATCAAGGCAATGGTCAGTGCGAATATGGTTCGTAAGGAAGACTTCATGAATTCCCTGTTGGCCGCCTAGGGTTTCATCACCGGGTAGTCTTTTTCCAGCCATTCCTCATAGCCACCGCGTAACCAGTAAAGCTGTTGATAGCCGCAATCAAGTGCCACTTCAATGGCGTTGACACTGCGTCCACACTTGGGGCCATTACAGTAAAACAGGGCTGGAGCATATTGATCGGGAATGATGGCCGCCAGGCGCTCACAATCCGTTTCTTCATCAGGCAGGTTGATGGAGCCTTCGATATAGCCCTGTTTGCGATCCATGCTCACCCTGGAATCTATAATGCTCAGTTCAGGAAATTCATTGAGGATGTCGAGAAATTCTTCAGCGCTGACCTTTATGGTGCCGGCAATTTCATTCGGGGCTTGTTTCTTTTCCGCTGCGGCAACTCCATGAATACTGAATAGTATGGTAAATAGCAGCCATGGTAAGGATGTGCGTACGATGATATTCATTTGATTAAACATGGTTACCTTCAAATAAGAAAATTGCCACTCAACCGGAGTCTGGATCTGTATTCTGGCGATTATGATATTTTTTTGCCGAGCCCATTCCTTCAGGCGGCTGTACGCTCAGTACGAAATTCTTCCACACGCTTCAACACTGCAGAAGCCAGGGTATCCGGCTGGAATTTCGGAATGAAGTTATTGGCGCCAACGCCT
>CBDUNQ010000369.1:0-3219 GCA_965368625.1 uncultured Gammaproteobacteria bacterium | reverse complement strand
CTCACGAACAGGCGTGACACACAGACCTTCGCCAGCTTCGCTGGCTCCTACGAGGTGTGCCTTTCATGACCGGTGACTGTTCGTTTCCTTCCGGTAGGAGCGAGCGCAGCTCGCGAACAGGCGTGGCACACAGACCTTCGCCAGCTTCGCTGGCTCCTACGAGGATTGCCTATCCACGGCGGGGTGTGTTGGTTTCCCTCCGGTAGGAGCGAGCGCAGCTCACGAACAGGCGTGACACACAGACCTTCGCCAGCTTCGCTGGCTCCTACGAGGATTGCCTATCCATGTCGGGGTGTGTTGGTTTCCCTCCGGGAGGAGCGAGCGCAGCTCGCGAACCACCGCCTAACCACGATAGTGCACCATATAGCCATGATGTTGCCGGTTGAGATCAGGCAAAAAGATTTCCGCTACCAGTAAGGGTTTGTTGGCAACGCGGAATACAGAGCGTCGCCCCCAGATATCGCCGGGCTTTTTTTTGAGGTTGCGGCAGGCATCTGCATGGTACCCCATGCCGCGGCGGATGCGGGCAATTTGTAGCGGGCCGCGGCGCATACTGGGGTCGGCAAACAATACTGCTCCCAGTGGTTTGGTGCCGAGTCTGCCCAGTTGTCGCTGACGGCCGCTGAGGGTGCTTACCGGAATTATGGTGCGTGCATATACCCAGGGTTGTCCATGGCATAACAACTGTACCTGACGAATAATGGCGCGCTCACTGGGACGCATACCCAGGGCTTCTCGCTCATCATGGCGCGGCCGTCCCCATCCCTGGTGTAACAGTTGTACACGAAATCCACCCGGGCAGGCTTGTTGCAGACGGTGCGTAAGTGAGGCCGAGTCCAATAGCCAGTCCAGCAGTCCAGCGGGTACCTGGCTGCGAAGAATTTGCCGGGCGGGTTTCCAGCGCAGGGTATAGCCGCCGGCCTGGTCAGGGTAAAGTGGATTCAAGTAGGCTGATTCCCATGGTGAAGGCTTTCAAGGCCGGGTACGGTCATAGGTTGAGTCTGGGTAAACAGGTTCGAGTATCGCATGTTGAGCCGGTGCGGTTATACCTCGCCATACTGCACGGCGTGTCCCAGCCAGCGGCGAATAATGGGTTCCACGTGATGTGGATATTCTTCAAGTAACTGTCCCGCCACTTTTTCCACTGCTTCCAGCAGGGCTTCATCGCGTTGCAGATCGGCGATATGAAATTGCATCATACCGGTCTGACGGGTGCCCAGCACTTCCCCGGGGCCGCGTAACTCCAGGTCTTTTTCGGCGATCACAAAACCATCGTTGGTTTCCCGCATGGTGTGGATGCGGATTTTGGCGGTGCGTGACAAGGGGGTCTGGTACAGCAGGACACAACTGCTTTTTTCCGCACCCCGGCCCACCCGGCCGCGCAATTGATGCAGCTGGGAAAGGCCCAGGCGCTCGGCATTTTCCAGAATCATAAGAGAGGCATTGGGTACATCCACGCCTACTTCGATGACGGTGGTGGCTACCAGTAAATCCAGCTGGCGGTCTTTGAAGGCAAGCATGACGGCTTCCTTTTCCGTTGCTTTCAAGCGGCCGTGTGCCAGGCCGATGCGCAATTCAGGTAACAGCTCCTGTAATAAGCTGGCGGTATCTTCCGCTGCCTGGCATTGCAGCGATTCCGATTCTTCGATGAGGGTGCACACCCAGTAGGCCTGACGGCCTTCCCGGCAAGCCTTGCGTACCCGTTCGATGACTTCGCCACGGCGGCTATTGGGTAAGGCAACGGTCTGTACCGGCGTGCGGCCCGGAGGCAGTTCATCGATGGTGGAGGTATCCAGGTCCGCATAGAGCGTCATGGCCAGGGTGCGGGGACTGGGAGTGGCCGTCATCACCAGTTGATGCGGCCGTAAACCGCTGGCCAGCCCCTTGTCACGCAGAGCCAGGCGCTGATGTACCCCGAAGCGGTGTTGTTCATCGATGATCACCAGTCCGAGGCGGGCAAAGGCGACCTCTTCCTGAAACAGGGCATGGGTGCCCACCACCAATGCAGCTGCGTGTTGCGCAATGCGCTCCAGGGCTTCCCGGCGCGCCTTGTTTTTCACTCGGCCCGATAACCAGGCAAGCTCAATACCCAAGGGTTTCAGCCAATGGAGAAAGTTGCGGTAATGCTGTTCCGCCAACAGTTCCGTGGGCGCCATGATGGCCACCTGATAGCCGCTTTGAATGGCTTGCAGGGCGGCGCAGGCTGCCACCACGGTTTTACCTGAACCAACATCTCCCTGCACCAGGCGTAACATGGGATGTTGCTGTTGCAGATCCTGTTGGATTTCACCAACCACACGCTGTTGCGCCGCCGTCAGTGAAAATGGCAGAGACGCCAGAAAGGTCTTTTGTAATGTACCCTTTTCATCCAGGATCGGCGCCTCTTGAGCGCGGGCTTCATGGCGTAACTTACGCAGGCTCAAATGATGGGCAAGTAATTCTTCAAAGGCGAGGCGTTGCTGTGCCGGGTGTTTGCCTGCCAGCAACTGGGGTACGGCGGCATCGGGTGGCGGGCGGTGTACAAACTGCAGGGCCGAGGCCAGGCCGGCAAAGGCGAAGCCGGTCAACATGGATTCGGGAAGCCATTCCGGCAGACGCGCCGTTTGTTGCCGCTGATCCTGGTCCAGGGCAGCAAGGGCCTGATCCGATAGTTTACGCAGGGTAAGTTGATGCACCCCCTCGGTACTGGGATAAATGGCAGTCAGGGCTTCCGCTACCGGTGGTACTTCGCCTTCCTGCAGGCACTGGTATTCGGGATGAATCATTTCCAGGGTGACTGCGCCACGGCGCGCCTCACCATAACAGCGTATTCGGGTTCCCCGTTGAAAGCCTTGCTGCTGCAGTTTGTTGAAATGAAAAAAACGCAGGGTAAGAGAACCGGTGCCATCACTGATGCGTACCAGTAAGCTGCGACGCTTGCCGAATTTCACTTCCGCCAGGTCCACGGTGCCTTCCACCACCGCTTGCTGGTGGCTGCGAAGTGAACCCATGGGAACCACACGTGTACGGTCTTCGTAGCGCAGAGGCAAGTGGAATAACAGGTCCTGCAGGGTTTCAATGCCCAGTTTCTGGAGCTTTGGCAAGCTGCGCGGACCCACCCCCTTGAGTGATTCCACCGGTGTGCAATCGAAGCCGGGGGCAACTCGCGGTGCATCCATAATCAGGGCCGGGCTTACCTAGGAATCCAGTTCCATAATGGCATCCATTTCTGCCGGAAGT
>CBDUNQ010000368.1:0-3225 GCA_965368625.1 uncultured Gammaproteobacteria bacterium | reverse complement strand
GCGCCTCCAGATAGCCCCGGCGTCGGAAGGTCTTCAGTGAAAACAGCGGGAGTATACCGGGTAGCGGAAAATCCGAACCATTGATCAAGCGAGGATGCCAATCAGAGCGCTGCACCACTTTCCGCAACACCCTGTCACTACGATTCACCTGGGTCAGTGCCGAGATTTCTCCAAACAAGAGCGATTCATAGGCAGGCTCATCCATCAATCTGCGGAACAAATCGAAGTTATGCACCGTTTCACCCCGGCTTCCCTTGTCCAGGTCTACACTGCGGCCAATGGAAGCACAGTGTGCAACAATCACTCGTACGCCATGCTCCAGGGCACGTCGCAGACGTAAAGGATTGCCCAGGTGCTGGGTGCCGGAAGCCTGTACCGCATGTTCATCCCCACCATGCACCAATAAAGGCAGGTCATAATGCACCAGGGCTTCGTAAAATGGATCGCATAGCGGCGAGGCCGGATCCATCCCCATACCTGGCGGCAACCACTTGATGGCACGCGCACCCTGTTCCACCGCCTGATCCAGGGCCGTTACACAATCCTCGCGGTAGGGGTGTATGGAAGCGATCCACTGGAATGCTTCGGGATTGTGGCGCGCCACGGCGGCCGCCAGGGCATTGGGGGTATGAAAGGTGCTCAGGGCTTCCTGGCGACGCCCCTGTTCATCATAAAAATGATCAAAGGCCAGGAGCATCAAGCGCGCGCCCGCGGGCATTTCAGCCTGCAGACGCAACAGATGTTGCGGATAAAAGGCGTCTATTCCCTCTTCCGGAGCACAGGCGGCATTGAGATAGAAACGATATTGGGCGTAGCGCATGGGATGCAGGGGATCCGCCATATCCGGATGCACCCAGATACCTTCACCGCCATCACCGGTACCGATCAGATGCACATGGCAATCCCAAAAGGCCTCCCACTGAATACCCTCCAGGGCCTGCAGCAGTAATGGATGCTGCCGCAGCGCCGGTGGCAGGGTTTCTGCCGGGCAGGGATTGCGCAAACCATCTTCCGGCCAGTAGCGCAACAAGCCAAGACCCAATCCCGCAGTGGCCAGCCCCGTGACGAAGGTTCGGCGTTTCATTTCGGAGAGGGGAGCAAAGACGAATCTCCAATGCAATGCTTTTTCATTGAAACATCATCGCAAAAACGGACTGCCGTTGCGAGCGGCAGCCCGCCTCACAGGCTTAAATTCCAATACCCCTTATACGAAGTAAGCCTTCAGCGGCGGAAAGCCATTAAAGGCGATGGAACTGTAACTGGTGGTATAGGCTCCGGTACTGATCCAGTACAGCCGGTCACCCGCCTGCAAAGAAAGTGGCAGTGGATACTTATTGTCTTCATACATGATATCCATACTGTCACAGGTGGGACCGGCGATCACCGCTTCTTCCGGCTTGCCCTGACATTCCGTGTAGATGGGGTATTTAATGGCTTCTCCCATGGTTTCGATCAATCCCCCAAACACGCCGATATCCGTATAGACCCAGCGGTGCAGACCGTAGCGGGATTTGCGTGAAATGAGTACTACTTCACTTACCAGTACTCCAGAATCCCCCACCAGTGAACGGCCTGGCTCCAGCATGATGGTCGGCATGTCGTCACCGAAATCTTCTTTCAAAAAGTGGGTGATCTGTTCACAATAATGTGTGATTTCATGGGTACGATTCACATAGGAAGCCGGAAAACCACCGCCCATATTGATTTCCCGCAAGTGGATGTCGTGATGCTCTTTGAGCTTGTCGAAAATGAATTTCACCTTGCCGATGGCTGCATCCCAGGCACCCAGATCCCGCTGTTGTGAACCCACATGAAAGGAAATGCCGGCAGGATCCAGTCCAAGCTCCTTGGCCAGCACGATCAGGTCTTCCACCATTTCCGTCTGGCAGCCGAATTTACGCGACAATGGCCAGTCCGCCGTTTCCGTACCTTCGGTAAGCACTCGCAAGTGCAGCCTGGAACCCGGCGCTTCCTTGGCAATACGACGCACATCCATTTCCGAGTCACTGGCGAACACGCGCACGCCCTTGTCATAGGCATAGCGAATATCCACAGCTTTCTTGATGGTGTTACCAAAGCTGATACGCGTCGCTTCCACACCCAGGCCCATGATCAGGTCCAGCTCAAAGCGGGAGGCAATATCAAAACAGCAGCCCTGTTCGGCCAGCATACTGAGCACTTCCGGCGCCGGATTCGCCTTTACCGCATAGTAGATCTTCGCTTCGGGAAATCCCTTGCGCAGCTCGGCGAACTTGGCCCGCACTGTATCCAGGTGAACCACCAGAAAAGGCGTTTGCTTGGTATCCGCCAGGGCCTTGATGCTGGCCCATTGTTCATCGCTGAAACGCTTGCGCAACTGTGCTTTATTCATAGGACATTGGTACCTGTATTCCCGTGACACGGCGACCTGCCGTGCCAGTAATGCGAGCGGATGGCCGTGTTCCAACGGGCAATGGCTCAAAACCCCAAGCATAGCGGATCAAACCGCGCTCTGCTTGAGTAAAATAATCAGTAATTCATTCCCGGAATGACTGCCGGCGCAACATCCCGACATCCCCGTCGCGCAGGGCGCAGTAGTGTGCCAAAGAGTATATTCAAACACCAGCCACAATTGACCCCTCCACTCCTTCAGGGTCAATCAGGACCGGTCAGCACCGATCAGCACCGATCAGCACTAGGCCGGGAGGAAATCAATGGGGTAGGTAATGGTAACGGGATCCACGGCGCGGGCGCCGAAATTGAACAGCTTGACCCGTTGTATCAGTTTTCGCTCCAGCACGGGGTGCCCCAGCTCGCTGGAAACCATCACCACTTCGGTGACAGCCCCGGAAGGATCGATGGTCAGCCGCAGCACCAGTTTACCCTGCAGGCTCGGGTCCTTGCGCAACTCCCGGTTGTAGAGGCTGTAAATGGCGCCTTTGTTGCGGTCAAATACCACCTGGATATCTTCGATGCTACGGCTCGCTGCACGGCTGCTGCCTCGATTGCTGCTCTTGGCCGCCGTGGAGGCCGGCACCACCGGACTGACCATTTCCGTAGCCTTGCGTGCCTGCAAACGGGTGGAACCGGCATCACGGCTCAGGGTGGAGGTATTGATTCCCTGGCTGGCACCGGCCACCTTGGAGGTAATGAGGGAGCGCTCCACTTCCCGGGCCTGGGTGGCACTGTTACTGATACGCTTGGCATTGCGCAGCGGATCCGTGGATTGGTCGCGTAAATCCGCCA
>CBDUNQ010000367.1:0-3234 GCA_965368625.1 uncultured Gammaproteobacteria bacterium | reverse complement strand
TTACATCGATCATGTGCAGATTACCCACTCGGAAGCCAAGGGTACCGGTGGCCGTTCGGGATACTACGATGGTGCCGGTGCCCTGCGCGATATGATTCAGAGTCATCTTTTGCAGTTACTCACCCTGGTGGCCATGGAACCACCCGCCATGCTGGATTCCGAATCCCTGCGCGATGAAAAGGTAAAGGTATTGCGTTCCATACGTCCCATTGCCGCCAATGCAGTCAATGCCCATGCCTTTCGTGCCCAATACGGCCGTGGCATGGTCGATGGAAAACAAGTGCCGGGGTATCTGGAAGAGGAGGGGGTGCCGCCACAGAGTGTGACGGAAACCTATGCGGCCATGAAGTTGTTTATCGATAACTGGCGGTGGCGCAATGTGCCCTTCTTTATTCGTACCGGAAAGCGCATGGCCAGGGCCAACTCCATGGTGGCCATTCGATTCAAACATCCTCCCCAGCAGTTGTTTCGGGAAACCCAGATTGAACGCCTCAAGCCCAACTGGCTATTGATGAATATTCAGCCCAACGAATGTTTGCGCATGGAGTTACAGGTAAAACAACCCGGGCTGGAAATGCGCACCGAGACCACCCGCCTGGATGCCAGTTATTGCGGGATCAATCAAACCCAGCTGGATGCCTATGAAGCCCTGTTACTGGATGTGATCGATGGCGATCACTCGCTGTTTTTGCGTTACGATGAAGTGAGTTGGGCCTGGAAAGTGGTGGACCCCATTCTCAAGCAATGGTCCATGGAGCGGGATTTCATTCATACCTACCCGGCGGGTGGCTGGGGTCCGGAAGAATCCAATCGGCTGTTTGTGCGTGATGATCAGCGTTGGCGGAATTCGTTGGAAGAGGAATAACTATCGATGTCGTTGACCCAGACCAGAGCCTGGGCTGTTTTGCAGCAGCATTTTCAGGAAATATCATCACAGCATATGCGCGACTGGTTTCAACAGGACCCGCAGCGCTTTAACCGGTTTTCCGTGCAGTTCGAGGATTTGTTGCTGGATTATTCCAAAAACCGGATCACGGATGAAACCATGAAGCATCTTTTTGCCCTTGCGCGGCAGCAGCAGGTGCCCGAATGGATTGAGCGCATGTTCCAGGGGGAGCATATCAACCATACGGAAGATCGTGCGGTTCTGCACGTGGCATTGCGCAACCGTTCAGGGCGCCCCATGATGACCGATGGCAAGGATGTGATGCCGGCTGTGAATCAGGTGCTCGATCACATGCGGCAATTCACCCATGCCGTTCGCAGTGGGGAGTGGAAGGGGTATGACGGTCAGACCATTACCGATGTGGTCAATATTGGCATTGGCGGCTCTGATCTTGGTCCACTGATGGTGACCGAAGCCTTGAAGCCGTTTGCAGGAAGCATGCGCGTGCACTTTGTCTCCAATGTGGACGGCAATCATATTGCGGATACTTTGAAAGGGCTGGATCCGGGCCGCACTCTGTTTGTGGTTGCCTCAAAAACTTTCACTACGCTGGAAACCCTTACCAATGCCAACACCGCAAGGGATTGGCTGGTGGAACGGGCCGGCACCACTGCCGCGGTGGCGCGGCACTTTGTGGCGGTATCCACCAATACCCGGGCGGTGGCGGATTTCGGCATCGATACCGCCAATATGTTTGAATTCTGGGATTGGGTCGGTGGGCGCTACTCCCTGTGGTCGGCCATCGGCCTGTCCATTGCCCTGTACCTGGGCATGGAGCACTTCGAGGCCTTGCTCAGTGGGGCTCATGCCATGGATGAGCACTTCCGCCATACCCCACTGGAAGAGAATTTACCGGTGATCATGGCCATGCTTGGGGTCTGGTACCACAATTTTTTTGGTGCCGAATCCCATGCCTTGTTGCCCTATGACCAGCATCTGCACCGCTTTCCCGCCTATTTTCAGCAGGGGGATATGGAGAGCAATGGCAAGTCCGTGAACCGCCATGGAGAAGCGGTGGATTACACCACGGGACCCATGATCTGGGGCGAGCCTGGAACCAATGGGCAGCATGCCTTCTACCAATTGATACATCAGGGTACTCGATTGATTCCAGTGGATTTTTTGGCAGCAATCCAGCCCCTGCACCCCTATCCCACACACCACAAAATCCTGCTCTCCAACGTCTTCGCACAATCGGAGGCATTGATGCTCGGTAAGGATGCCGATCAGGTGGATACCGAGCTGCAGGCCATGGGTCTGACCCGGGAAGCCGCGGCCCTGCTGTTGCCTCATCGAGTATTCAGTGGTAATAAGCCCAGTAATACTCTGCTTTATAAAGAGTTAAATCCGTACCGGCTGGGCTCGCTTATTGCGCTCTATGAGCATAAGATATTTGTGCAGGGGGTTATTTGGGAAATCAACTCCTTCGATCAGTGGGGCGTGGAGCTGGGTAAACAACTGGCACGCACCATCCTGTTGGAACTGGCGGGCAAGGCTGGTTCGGAGCATGACTGTTCCACAACCGGCTTGATTCGCTATTATCAGTACTTGCAGGAGCAGTAGTCATAAAATCGAAAACAGGTGTTGCAGTGATCTGCCGGAGGGCAGGCTGTGTGGCGACACAGTGCTGAAATGTTGAGGGAGTAGGCATGGAATTCTCAACGGTCCAGGATGCATATGGTTTTCACCATGGGCACAATGATTATTTTTCCAGGGGGCTGCGGCATTGGCAGGAGCAGGATCTGGATAAGGCGCAGATTTATTTCCGCATGGCCGACCAGAGTGCCGAGCGGGGCGACGAGCAGCGCAACCTGTATACCTCATACCATGGTCTGGCCATGGTGCATGCGGGTGATCTCAGCGGTTTGAATTTCTGCCGCCAGGCGGCCGCCCTGGAAACCCGGTTGGCCGATGTTTTTTACAATCTTGCGCTAGTGGAATTCCGCCTCAATCACCGGTATCGCGGTTGTGTGGCGGTGGCAAAAGGCTTGCGACTGGATTCGCGGCATCTGGGCCTGTTGCGCTTGCGCCGGGAAATGGGGGTGCGAAGGAAGCCGGTGGTGGGTTTTCTCAGCCGGGATAACCCCATCAACATCATGCTGGGCAAGGTTACCTACCCACTACGCAAAAAGGCTTCATAAGCCCCCATCGTCGCGAGCAGTGCCTGCTAACCAGGATGGCACGATGTGCCGTCCGCTTAGCAGGCCCCTGTTATGGCAGGCCAGCAGCGGTGTATGGTCAGAAACGGGGGGGGTAAACTACCGGTCGCGAACCTGGACATCGGTATT
>CBDUNQ010000366.1:0-3246 GCA_965368625.1 uncultured Gammaproteobacteria bacterium | reverse complement strand
CGTCAATGGATCCGCGTGGTGGGTCATCGCGATGTACCGGGGCGTCCCGCCATTTTGGTACCACGCGGGATTTTCTTGATTACTTCGGTCTCAAAGGGCTGGATGATTTGCCAACCCTGGCGGAGCTGCGGGACTTTGACAGCATCAATACCGAGCTGGATCTCGATGTGCCGGGGGTGCCCATGGCTGTGATCGAAGGTGATGGCGACCAGGTGGGCGCGGATGAACAGGAGGCCGCCGAGGCCGACTCCGATCCGGCGGAAGCTGCAGGAGAGGTCCAACCGGGACCTTCACTGAAGGTGGTGGAGGGAGATGCGGCCGATCCGGAAGATGACGCTCCCCCTTCCATCGTGCACTGAAGTCCCTCATGTCCGAGCGCCTGCAAAAGGTTATTGCCCGTGCCGGTCACGGTTCCCGCCGCCAGGTGGAAGAATGGATCCGTGAAGGCCGCCTCAGTGTCAATGGCGCCGTGGCGGAATTGGGCTGCCAGGTTTCCGAAGGTGATCGCATCACCCTTGATGGCAAGCCACTGGCAGTACAGGCGAGCCAGGCCAGCAAGGAACGTCCACGGGTGTTGCTGTACCACAAACCCGTTGGCGAAGTGACCACCCGTTCCGACCCCGAAGGACGTCCCACGGTGTTTGATCATATACCGGACCTGAAAACCGGTCGCTGGATCACCGTGGGCCGCCTGGATCTCAATACCTCCGGTCTGTTGCTGTTCACCACCCATGGGGATCTGGCCCATCGCCTTATGCATCCCTCCAGTGAACTGGAACGGGAATATGCCGTGCGGGTGCTGGGTGAAGTCACTCCCGCCATGCTGGAAGCCCTTACCCAGGGTGTGCAACTGGAAGATGGCAGAGCCCATTTTGAAAGCATCCTGGATGGTGGCGGCAAGGGCGCCAATCACTGGTACCACGTAATACTGAAAGAAGGGCGCAACCGGGAAGTGCGACGCCTGTGGGAATCCCAGGGCGTTAAAGTGAGCCGCCTCAGTCGCGTGCGCTATGGGCCGATCCTGTTGCCGCGCCGGCTCGGCCCCGGCAAGTGGGAAGACTTGAACCCCAAAGCCATGGCAGCCCTGTTCGAGTCGGCCGGATTACCGGCGCCTGCCATGGATGAAAAATCCGCCAAAGGCCCTGGTGGCAAGTACCGTGCACGTGCCCCGCGAGGAGCCCCGCGCCGGCGACGTTGATGGCTGCCCGCCGCTCACTGTCCCTGCAGCAGGTCTATGACCGTCTCTTTGCCGCCTATGGCCCACGTCACTGGTGGCCAGGGGATAGCCCCTTTGAAATCATGATCGGGGCCATCCTTACCCAGAACACGGCCTGGACCAATGTGGAAAAGGCCATGGCCAATCTGAAAGCGCGCAATAAACTGGCGCCACAGGCCATCATTGCGGCCCGTAAGGATCATCTTGCCCGATGGATTCGGCCTTCCGGCTATTTCAACAGCAAGGCGCAGCGGCTCAAAGCCTTTTGCCAATGGTATGTGGAACAGGGGGAATGGGAAGGCCTGGCGCAACTGGAAACCGATGCCTTGCGCAATGCCTTGCTGGCGGTGCATGGCATCGGTCCGGAAACCGCCGATGATATTCTTCTGTATGCCTTTGAGCGCCCCGTGTTCGTCATCGATGCCTATACGCGGCGTATCTTTTCCCGTTTAGATCTGGTTGATGGTGGCAAGGGTTATGAAGAGCTACGTATCTTTTTTGAAGACCAGCTCGTCACGAATCATCAACTGTTCAATGAGTATCACGCGCTGATTGTGGAGCATGGCAAGGAAGTCTGCCGAACACGACCGCGGTGTGATACCTGCGTGCTTCGTGCCCACTGTGGGCGGCCAGGGTCCGCAAACCCGACGGATTGATTCGGCGATGACTTGCAACCCTGAAAAATCGTCTTCAACATGGGTGGAAATCGAATCCCCTTTGTTTTTGCACAAACAAGGTGCATGTGTTGTGAGATTTTACGCATTGCATTGTGAGCAGAAAAAACCCAAGTAAAACAGAAGCTAAGCTGGGTATCCTGTCAGGAGGGGGCAGGAGGGGTAATCACCCCGAAAATTAGCTGACATCGGAAGTAGAATTTTCTCATAATAGTGTAAGAGGAGATTCTGCATGAGAAAATCACGATATAGCGACAGCCAGATTATGGCGATTCTGAAACAGGCCGAGGCGGGAACGCCGGTACCAGAGCTGTGCCGGGAACACGGCATGAGCAACGCACTGTTCTACCGATGGCGATCCAAATTCGGAGGCATGGACGTCTCGATGATGAAGCGGCTGAAGGAGCTGGAGGCTGAGAATGAGAAGCTCAAGAAGATGTATGCTGAGGAGCGCCTGAAGTCAGAGCTCCGTAAGGAAGCCCTTGAGGGAAAGTGGTGAAGCCGTCTCGTCGGCGCGAGATGGCAAAGAAGGTTGTGGCAGAACGCGGGCTGAGCATCAAGCAGGCTTGTCAGGTCTTTGGCATTAGCGAAACCTGCTTCCGCTACCAGCCGATCCTGTCGGACGAGAATGCCGAGATTGCGGATTGGCTAGTGCGGTTGACGCACAATCAGAAGGACTGGGGGTTTGGACTGTGTCGGGATTACCTGCGCAACGTAAAAGGTTTCGGCTGGAATCACAAGCGGATTTACCGTATTTACCGTGAGATGGAGTTGAACCTGCGGATCAAACCGAAGCGGCGCATCCAGAGAGAGAAGCCACAACCGTTAGCGGTTCCGATGGCACCCAATGAGATCTGGTCGATGGATTTCATGCACGATCAGCTGACCGATGGCCGTACTTTTCGTCTGTTCAACGTGCTGGATGATTTTAACCGCGAAGGCTTAGGTATTGAAGTCGATTTTTCGTTACCCGCTCTCCGTGTGATTCGTGCACTGGATCAGATCATCGAGTGGCGCGGAAAACCCGGCCGTTTACGCTGTGATAATGGGCCGGAGTTTATCAGTCATGCGCTGAAACAGTGGTCTGACAAGCATGATATTGACCTCGAATTCATCCAGCCAGGCAATCCCCAGCAAAACGCCTATGTTGAACGATACAATCGAACGGTACGTTATGGCTGGCTGAGCCAGTATCAGTTCTATTCCATTGGCGAGGTGCAGGACTATGCCACAAAGTGGTTATGGTTCTACAATCATGAACGGCCGAACAAAGCCAATGGCGGGTTTCCGCCAAAACGAATGCTGGTAGCAGCATGAATTCTGCTTCTGGCGTCAGTTAAAAATGGGGTGATTACC
>CBDUNQ010000365.1:0-3258 GCA_965368625.1 uncultured Gammaproteobacteria bacterium | reverse complement strand
TAGGGGTTGGTGTGTTCATTCATATATTTGCCGATCATGGCGGTACTGTAACCCGCGTTCTGCAACGTCAAGGCCAGTGAATCCTGATCATTAAACAGGGTAAATCCGCCATTGGGTAAGCCGATGCCCAGTACCCCGGTGTTTTTCGCGTAGTAGCCACCGGAATGAAAGCTCGCCCGGTAAGGACAGCACACCGGGGTACTTACGTAGCTGTTAACAAAATTGATACCGCGGCTGACCAGGCGATCCTGCACAATGGGCATTGCCCACAGGGTGTCAAACCGCTGATCATCCGTAAGAATCACCAGGAAGTTGGGTTTCGCCACAACACTGGTATGAAAACTGACAAGCAACAGGAATAACACACGAAAATTGAAATACTTATCTCTACTCTGGCGGTATTCCGATGTTGAGTACTTCTGGTCTATGAGCGCATCCAATGCGGCCTCCCTGCAATCCATGCATCTTATTATTAATGGCCTTCAGATTAGGGCAGGAAAGTAAAAACTGTCAAGCACAACCAATATCATCTGGACGATCGTTCATCTCCATAGTGCAATTCGCCACCCATTTGCGGATAAAGGGCCGTGATGCCCCATTCAACGGCCGTTTACGGGTGTTATCCAAACAAAGGCAGGTAATCCTCATCCTTTGTTGGACGAAATAGGCTACCTTTTTCTACAGGGTGACTAGTCCAAAAACCGGGATGTAATTGAAATGGCAGCCGCAACCATCCCAAACCCAGAAAAGGAGCTTCATCATGACCCACACCATTGCCACCAAGCCGCTCATCGGCATAGTACTTATTATCCTTGCCACACTTGCCTATCTTATTGTGGCAAAGGAAACCATATACCTGATAAAAGGGCCTGAATCCATTTCATATGCTCCAAATACAATTGCAAATACACAAATGGATTATTCACCTAAGGACAGACGTGGTACCCGATCAGCCAACATAAGTAACGCCTCAGCACTCAGGGAACAGCCTTCCCTGCGCCGGGGTACACGTCCACAGACCATGGCTAACAATGACTACCCGGTATTACTGCGCTATATCGATTACGAGCCCGGTGAGTCTGAAGGGGTACGACGGGGAAATCGGTAATGTATACCGGCGCAAGGTTACCCGGCGACTTACCGTGAATATTCCAGGGAATGCCGTACCTCCAGCACATGATTTTCATTAATGGCCAGCGGTAGGGAGGCCGTGAATTGCAGGCGGCGGGAATGCTGATGACCGATACGGCGTACCGCTGCCCGTTGTTCATGCAGCAGGATACCGTCTTCGCTGGATACACGGATCCATACGACTCCCACGCGGCTTGTTGGCCAGATGCGCTGGCGTTCCAGTTCCCCGCGTAGCCGGGTGGCACCATTTTCCGGCACCAGCCTCACTTCATTGATTTCCGCGAAATCGGAAGACAGGGTGCGGATCATCGGTGTTCCGGCATTGTCCAGGATGTCCACGCGGTTCTCCCTGTCCACGGCCCCGCTACCGGGCACGGCGAGTGCCAGCAGCGAAACAAACAACATCACTCGGGTTTGGGTCCTTACCGATATTTTCATGGGGATTTACTCCTGATGGTAATGGTTTTTGCCGTGAACAAGGCTATGGTTGTCCAGCATGCTCAATCCATGTGCCCGGCGGCGGCTACCGGGGTAAGCCAGTAATGCATGCCACTGCCATGAAAGGCGATGCGTGCCGCTGCAATGATCTTTTCCGCAACCTCATGAGGCAGATGCAACTGGAACATGATATTGCGCTGCCGGCCGGTGACCTGTTCCGCTGCCGTCAGGGCATGCACCGAAGCGCCATGCCCATGAATGGGCATGCTGGAAAATCCGGGGATTTCCTCCTGCTCCAGCAACCAGTCCACCACGGCATCTTCGATGGCCGGTGTCACAATCAATACCAATAGGCTTTGCTTCATTTCAGGCTCCGCTGGGTTTCACGCCAAACTGGCGATACAGCATGGGTAACAGAAACAGGGTCAGGAAGGTGGAGGAAACCAGCCCACCAATGACCACGATGGCCAGTGGCCGCTGGATTTCCGAACCCGGCCCGCTGGCGAATAACAGGGGCACCAGACCCAGTGCAGCGATGGAGGCCGTCATCAACACTGGGCGCAGGCGTCGCATGGCACCCTCGATCACCACTTCGGCAATGGGGCGGCCAAGGGCAATCAATTGATTGAAATAGGTAAGCATGACAATGCCATTGAGTACCGCGATCCCCAGCAAGGCGATGAAGCCTACCGAAGCCGGCACGGAAAGGTATTCACCGGTAATCCACAAGGCGACGATGCCACCGATGAGGGCGAAGGGAATATTGGCCAGCACCAGCACCGATTGACGCACCGAGCGAAAGGTGGAGAACAGGGTCAGGAAAATCAAACCCAGGGATACGGGCACCACCAGGGAAAGCCGTTTTGCCGCCCGCTGCTGGTTTTCGAACTGACCACCCCACTCCAGATAGTAGCCGGCTGGAAGGCTTACCTGGGAACCCACCAATTGCCGCGCCTCTTCCACAAAACTCACAAGATCCCGGTTTGCTACATTGGCGATCACTACCGCCATGCGCTTGCTCTGCTCGCGCTTGATGGCTACCGGGCCCTCCGTGCGTTCCATGCGGACCAGATCTTCCAGGCCCGTGGCCTCGCCGCCCGGTAAGGCAAAGCGCAGATTGGCAAATACATCGGGTGAATTGCGCAATTCATCTGCTCCCCGCAAGAGCAAAGGAATGCGGCGGGTATCCTGGTAAACGGTGCCAACACGGACCCCATCCACCTGGGTACGCAAGTCACGTTGTAACTCATCCATGGAAATGCCCACCCGTCCTGACAACAGGGGATCCGCCTCCAGGCGGTAATATTGCGCCCCTTCATTGCGCGGGGTATACACATCTTCCGCACCTTCGATTTGCTTCAGGAGACGCACAATGGTCTCTGCACTGGCACTGAGCTGTTGCTGGTTGTCGCCAAAGATCTTGATGGCGAGATCACCACGAACCCCGGTCAGCATTTCTGAAACCCGCATTTCGATCGGCTGGGTAAAGGCATACCCCACACCCGGAAAATCATCGAGTACCTGGCGGATTTCGGCAATCAACGATTCCTTGTGTGCCATGCGCCACTGGTCTTGCGGTTTCAGGATCAGAAAGCTATCCGTTTCATTCAGGCCCATGGGATCGAGACCCAATTCATCGGAACCGGCGCGTGCCACCACGCCGGTCACTTCGGGCACCTGCTGCAGAAT
>CBDUNQ010000364.1:0-3265 GCA_965368625.1 uncultured Gammaproteobacteria bacterium | reverse complement strand
TACCCTTCGGGTCAAGGCGATCATAGGACCCCCTGCGGGGTTGCCCCTAGATCCCTACGGGATCATTAGGGATTCCCCATCGTGCTCCGCACGATCTGGTCACATCATGAATACCTTACCCTTCGGGTCAAGGCATCCTCGCAATGACCGGTTAAATCAGCGGTTCCTCAGGTATGGCCATCCAGGCATTCATGAGGTGATCAGCGATTCAATGGCGAAAAATTGATCTGGGTCATGGTCAGGGCACTTCACTCACGGCACCCTGAAATCACACTGGTGAGCTTGCGTATGCCAGCGGGGCTACTGTTTTTGCGTAATACCCAATGCTGGACTTTCCAGCCCGCACAGCCATGCTGAATTCCTGTGTTTCGCAGCCGCTACACTGATATATACACCTGTCAGGAGTCTTCCCATGTCGAAAGAACCGGCCTCACTCACCTCGGTACAGAATACAGCTGTCGCCAGCCCGGTGGATAAACTGAAAAATGTAAAACAGCTGACCCGCAAACAGATTTTTCGGGAAGGAGGGTATCCTTATGAGAAACCCATTTCGCGTACAGAATATGAAACCACCAAGAATCAACTGCAAATCGAATTATTGAAAATGCAGAACTGGGCACGGGAATCCGGTGAGCGGATTGTGATTTTGTTCGAGGGGCGCGATGCCGCCGGTAAGGGCGGCACCATAAAGCGCATCATGGAGCATCTGAATCCACGCGGTGCCCATGTGATTGCCCTGGAAAAACCCGGTGAGCGGGAGAAAGGACAATGGTTTTTTCAGCGCTATGTAAAGCACTTTCCCACGGCCGGTGAAATCGTATTGTTTGACCGTTCCTGGTACAACCGCGCCGGTGTAGAGCGGGTGATGAATTTTTGCAGCTCCAGTGAATATCTTGAATTCATGCGCCAGACTCCGGAACTGGAACGGATGTTGACGCGCAGTGGCATCCGTTTGTTCAAATTGTGGTTTTCTGTCAGCCGGGCAGAGCAGCTGCGACGTTTTCAACGCCGCCGTATCGATCCATTGAAACAGTGGAAACTCAGCCCCATCGATCTTGCTTCTCTGGATAAGTGGGATGCCTATACGGAAGCCAAGGAAGCCATGTTTTTTTACACAGATACGGCAGATGCCCCGTGGACCGTGGTGAAATCCGACGATAAGAAGCGAGCTCGCATCAATGCCATTCGATTCTTATTGCACCAATTACCCTATCCCAACAAGGATACCTCTGTGGTATATGCTCCCGATGAACTGATAATCGGCTCAGCCGCGGATATATTTGAAAAAGGTGAGCATATACTTTCCAAAACCGTATCGGAACAGAAATAGCTGACAGGAAACAGTGATCATGACTCATCGTCACGCAAAACATGCGAATCAGGTTGTTGAACACTTCAAGCAGGCGTTGCCCGATTCTACGCGCAAGCACATCGGCGCTAAACATTTTGATGAGTTGGCATTGATGATTGAATCTGCATTGAGTGCCACGGTACTGGAAGCCCTGGAGCAGGCCGCTGACCGGGTGGAAGCGCTGGCCACTGGTTTGCGCCGCAGTGCCGAGGAATTCGATGACTGAATAGTTTTGCCGTAGGTGACGGTGCTGCCACGGCAGGGACCGCAGGCCAGGACGACATGCTACACTGCGGGTTTTCAGTCCTGGGTGGTGGCTGTGAGCCTTGATGAACATTTGCAGCAAACCATAGTTGAAACCTTTGCCATACTGCAGGCGCAGGCGCAAAAGGCGTTTCATCGACGTGTACTGCTGCTGTCTGGTGAACACTCCTGGTGCTTGGCCATGGCAGCCCATTGCCTCAGCTGTGTACCCCTGGAGGAATCTCTCTATCTGTCCAATGCCGTAGTGGCGGATACACGGGTATTGCCGCTGGATAAGGTACAACAATTGCTGGGCCGGGAATTGCGTGGCCTGGTATACGATGCCCATAGCGGCATGGATCCGGATGCCCTGGCGGCCGCCAGTGGTGCCCTGGTGGGTGGCGGGGTATTGTTACTGCTTTCCCCGCCGCTCGCTCACTGGCCGGAATTTGCCGATCCCCAGTATCGCCGCATCAGTAACGATCCCGGCAGCCTGCCTGGTCATGGGGTGTTTCTGCCACGACTGGTACGCCTGCTCCAATCCGCCCCCGAAGTCTGTATCCTGGAACAGGGCAAGGCGCCGCTGACACAACAGGTTTCCCTGGAGCAGGGGGGTAGTGACACTGGGAATGAATCCAGTCAAACGGCATTGGCGGAAATGGCGCCTTGTCGCAGTGAAGATCAGTTCCTAGTGGTAAAGGCCATCGTCAATAGCGCTCATGGTCACCGGCGACGTCCCCTGGTGGTGACGGCGGACCGGGGCAGAGGAAAGTCCACTGCCTTTGGGCTGGCTGCGGCGCAACTGTTATTACAGGGTAAGCACAGTATCCTCATTAGCGCACCCCGGTATTCTGCCGTGGAAACGGTATTCAATCAGGCCCGGCTGCACCTGCCCGGTAGCCACCTTACATCCGGAAAACTGTACTGGAACGAAGGCAGTATGGAATTCATGGCTCCCGACGCTTTACTTGCCAACAAGCAGGAAGCGCATCTGCTGCTGGTGGATGAAGCGGCGGGAATTCCCTTAGCCATGCTGGAAGCCTTGTTGCATCATTACCCGCGGGTGGCTTTTGCCAGTACTGTGTATGGCTATGAAGGTACGGGCAGAGGGTTCGTGTTGAAGTTTCAGCACATGCTGGATCGCATTACACCCCAGTGGCGTGCCCTGGAAATGAAGACCCCCATACGCTGGGCAGCCAATGATCCATTGGAGACTTTATTGAACCGCTTGCTGTTACTGGATGCACAATGGTGCCGGCCGACACCGGAAACAGTACGGCCGGAGTCTTTGCATTTTACCCGTCTGGACCGCCAGGCGCTGCAACAGGATGAAGACACACTGCGGCAGGTATTTAGTCTGCTGGTACTGTCCCACTATCGCACCCGGCCTTTTGATCTGCGCCAGTTACTGGATGCTCCGCAACTGGAGATACTGGTATTGCGCGAAGGCTCGCAAGTGGTGGCAACAGCCCTCATGGCGCGAGAAGGACCATTACCTGCAGCACTGGCCGCAGGTGTATTTCAGGGGAAACGCCGTGTACAGGGACAGTTGCTGCCGCAATCATTAGTCGCCAATCTCGCCCTTCCGGCGGCAGCGGAATATACCTATGGACGAATACTCCGTATCGCAGTACACCCTGAAGTCCAGCGTCGCGGAATCGGTAGCCGTTT
>CBDUNQ010000363.1:0-3278 GCA_965368625.1 uncultured Gammaproteobacteria bacterium | reverse complement strand
TCATAGAAACGCACCGCTTCGGGCGGTACCGGCGAAAAAATGGCATGGCCAACCAGTAGAGCAACTGGGGATATTTGCCCTTGATGGTAATGCGGTAGCGATAACGGTCCACCAGTTCCACGCCCTTGAGGGGGTAGCGGGTGAGATCCAGGTACACGGGTTTGCGCTCCACGTGTTTTTCCAGATCCTGCAACGCCTTTTCCAGCGTTCTGGCATAGTCTTCAAGACCCACGATGTATTCACTCATCAGACCAAAAATACATAATCCGCTGCCACCAGCTCCCGCGTACCGGTTTCAGGAAAATCACGCAATTCATAAATGCCTTCGAGATCCTCTTCCTGTAAATCCAGGTAACGCGGTGAACCATCGGCATGGCGCGCAAAGGCGGGATGTGGCTGATAGCGTATTCCCGGTTGAATTTCGATTTCATAGACACTGAAGGCCACTTCCGCATCCCCGGCATTCATGGGCAGGCGCTGCCCCTGCGCATCCAGATACCAGGGCTCGGGCAGCTTCACGGCCGCGCGTGGAATCAATTCATAGGGGCGCTTGAGGAAGTGATACTGTAACGGCGCTTCATATATCTGCTCGATGAACACCGCTTCATTGGAACTGTAGGATTGGGCGGGATCAAGATGGTTGGGACGGGCATCAAATGAAGAATACAGAATATTTTCCCCCGACTCCCCGGCAGGATAGGGGGAATTCCAGGGTTGACCCTCACAGGCCGCCAAAAGCGACAGGGCCGCCAGCACCAGTGCGCTGAAAGTCCTGCTGACCGGTGTGAAACAACCACGGCAATGAGGGCGGTGCGTTACCACCTGGGGCTGTGAGTCCATTGGCTTCATTATATCGGGCCTGCGCCGGGGTGCCTATAGCTACCGGCTCTTCACGTCATGTATATTTTCCGGTACCTTACCCCCACCAGAACCGGCTTTCGGTGGCGCAAGCTGCGCCGCGGGATCCACACCGTTGAATACACAAGATAAGGAAAGGACATGGGATTTCTGAGTGGAAAACGAGCACTGATCGTCGGCTTGGCCAGTAATCGTTCCATCGCCTGGGGGATTGCCCAGGCCATGCACCGTGAGGGCGCCGAACTGGCCTTCACCTACCAGAACGACAAACTCCGCGACCGAGTGGAAAAAATGGCGTCACAGCTGGGATCGGAAGTGACGTTACCCTGCGATGTGAGCAGCGACGAGGAAATCGAGGCCGTATTCGATCGTCTGGATGATTACTGGGATCACCTGGATATCATCATCCACTCCGTCGCCTTTGCGCCGCGACCGGAGCTGGAAGGCGACTACCTGGATTCCGTCAGTCGTGACGGTTTCCGAATCGCCCATGAAATCAGTTCATACAGCTTTTCGGCATTGGCCAAGGCCGGTTGCCGCATGATGGAGGGCCGGGACGGGGCCCTGCTGACCCTGAGCTATCTGGGCGCAGAGCGGGCCATGCCCAATTACAATGTCATGGGCCTGGCCAAGGCCAGCCTCGAAGCCAATGTGCGCTACATGGCCCAGAGCCTGGGCCCCGATGGTATCCGCGTCAATGCCATCTCCGCCGGCCCGATCCGCACCCTCGCCGCTGCGGGCATTAGTAATTTCCGCAAGATGCTCGATCACGTGGAGCGCAACGCCCCCCTGCGTCGCAATGTGACCATTGAAGAGGTGGGCAATACGGCGGCCTTTCTTTGCTCCGACCTGGCTTCCGGCATTACCGGTGAAGTTACCTACGTGGATTCCGGATACAACATCATCGGCATGGGCCCGCTGGAAACCGAGGCCGAATAAGCCGGAAAACAGGTCAGGCACCCCACGCTACCGTTTCACCAGCTTCCCCTGTCCCCGGCACAAACCGCCCGGGGGAAGCATTGGCATCAACGCAATACGTCCTTTTCCCCTTCCGTACGTGCAATGATCACGGCACCGCAGGAATCACTGAAGACATTGACCGAAGTCCGGAACATATCCAGTACCCGATCCACCACCAGTATCAAACCAATGGCTTCCGTTGGCAGACCGATACTGGTGAGAATGATGGTAATGGCTACCAGACTGGCCGCGGGAATACCTGCCACGCCGATAGACGTAAGCAAGGCCACCAGTACCACTGTGAACTGGGTAACAAAGCTCAATTCGATACCGTAGGCCTGTGCAATGAACATGGCGGCAACGCACTCATAAAGCGCGGTACCATCCATATTCACCGTTGCCCCCAAAGGCAGCACAAAGCTGCTGGTGCGATTGGAAACCCCGGCATTCTTTTCCACACACTCCATGGTCAGCGGCAGGGTGGCTGAAGAAGATGCCGTGGAAAAAGCGGTCAGCAATGCAGGAAACATGGCCTGGTAATGCCGCAGCGGGTTGACGCCACCCACAAAGCGTAACAGCAGCGGCAAGGTAATGAAAATATGCACCCCGAGCGCCAGCAATACCGCCATGGTGAAGGAACCCAGGCTCACGGCCAGGGCATCCAACTGGTCGGGACCGGTATCGGCCACCACCTTGGCCACCAGACCGAAAATTCCATAAGGGGCAAATTTCATTACCCAATCGGTAATGCCCATCATGACATCAAACACGGCTTGCCAGAATTCCTGCAACTGCTTGGAGCGAACCCCTTCGATACGCGTCATGAAATAACCGAACAACAGGCTGAAAAAAATCAGCCCCAGCATCTGCCCTTCCGCCGCGGCCGCCACCACATTGGGAGGCACCATACGGATCAGGATATCACTGATGGCCGAGGCATCCCGCCCCTCCACCTTGGCCGCTGCCGTAGCCGCCTGTTCCTCGGATAGACCCAGCACCTCCTGTGCCGGAACACCATCGATCAACCCGGGGTTGATCAGGTTGACCATGAGCAAGCCGGCCAGAATGGCAAACAGGCTGGTGCTCAGGTAAAAACCCACGGTTTTCGCTCCTAAACGACCCAGCGCATGGGTATCGCCCACTCCGGCAATACCACAGATAATGGAGGAGACCACCAGTGGCACAATGATCATCTTCAGGGCATTCATGAACAACGTGCCCATAAAATCATAAAGGGCGTAAAAATGAATACCGAACAGCTGGCCCTCGGTTCCACTCAGCAGACCGGCCACCAATGCCAGCACCAATGCAATAAGGATTTTCCAGTGCAGCTTCATGGCAGATCCTGTAATTCAGTGAAAGGAAGATTATGGCTCAACCCACTGACTTTCGTCATGGATGGGGCACTTCCCCGATAGCAGGCAAGCCACGAGCGGAAAACCTGTACAAGCCTTTGTGCG
>CBDUNQ010000362.1:0-3293 GCA_965368625.1 uncultured Gammaproteobacteria bacterium | reverse complement strand
TTCTCATTCCTGCTGCCCTGGAAGAGCAGATTGACGAACACAACTGTGACCGCATACAGGCCCGGCTTATTGTGGAAGCGGCCAATGGCCCCGTTAACTACGCGGCTGACCAGAAGCTCACCGAACGCGGCGTGACCATTCTTCCGGATGTCTATGTGAATGCAGGCGGGGTGACGGTTTCCTACTTCGAATGGATACGCAATATCTCCCATATCCGCTTTGGCCGCATTCAGCGGCGCCACGATGAACTGCGTGCCTCACAGTACACCAAGCTGTTACAGGAGCTGACCGGCAATGCCATCACGGATGCCACACGCAATGCCCTGGTGCGTGGCGGCGATGAAATCGATCTGGTACGCTCCGGCCTGGATGACACCATGCGCCTGGCTTATCAGGAAATGCGCAGCACCCTGCTCAGCAACGAACAGGTGAAGGATTTGCGCACTGCTGCCTTTGTCATTGCCATCAGCAAAATTGCCCGCTCCTATGTGGATGTTGGCGTATATTGATTTTCCCTCTGCCTGAGATGTAAAGCCTTATGACCAGCGAAACGGTGGTGTATTCCGTATTCTTGATTTTCACCGGAGCGGCCCTGCTGGCCACACTGGCCCTTTATGCCCGGCAATCTCTGCTGGTGAGCTATATACTGCTGGGCATACTTCTGGGGCCATCGGCTCTGGGTCTGGTACAGGATATCGCTTTGTTTCAGCAACTGGCCCATGTGGGTATCGTGTTCCTGCTGTTTTTACTGGGTCTGAACCTGCACCCACAAAACCTCTGGCATATGTTCCGCAAGGCTACTGCGGTGACCCTGATCTCTTCCCTGTTGTTCGGTGCCCTGGGCTTTCTTACCGGCCTGTTATTCAGTTTCACTCATACGGAAGCACTGCTCATGGGGGCCGCCATGATGTTTTCCAGCACCATTATCGGGTTGAAGCTGTTACCGGCCACGGTTTTGCATCATCAGCATGTGGGTGAAATCATCATCAGTGTTCTCCTGTTGCAGGATATTATCGCCATCATCATTTTACTTTTATTGCACGGGGCGGCTGGCGGTGGCGACACGCTTTCGAGCATGCTGCAGCTGGGCCTGAGCCTGCCCGGCCTCATTGCCTTTGCCTTTGTATTTTCCCGTTTCGTGCTTACCTTTTTGCTGGCCCGTTTCGATACCATTCAGGAATATATCTTTCTCATCGCCATCGGCTGGTGCATGGGTCTGGCTGAACTGGCGGTTGCGGTGGGCCTGTCCGCGGAAATCGGTGCCTTCATCGCCGGGGTTGCAGTGGCCACCCACCCCATTTCGCGCTTTATTGCCGAAAGCCTGCGTCCCCTGCGGGATTTTTTTCTGGTGGTGTTTTTCTTCACCCTCGGTGCCGGCTTCAACCTGGAAATGCTGCCCAGCGTGTTTCTGCCGGCCGCTATTCTCGCCCTGGCAGCCCTGCTACTGAAACCTTACACCTTTAAATACCTGCTGACCCGCACGGGTGAAACGCCCAAGGCTTCCCTGGAAGTGGGCGTGCGCCTGGGGCAGATCAGTGAATTTTCGCTACTCATCGCCGTACTGGGCCTGACTACCGGAGCCATTGGCGAACAGGCATCCTATGTGATCCAGTTGGCCACCCTGCTGACCTTTATCGCTTCTTCCTATTTCATCGTGCAGCGCTACCCCACCCCCATCGCTGTGAGTGATCGTCTGCGCCGTGACTGATAACTGTGGCAGGCGGTAAATATCAGGCCCTCGTGCGCCCAGCGCCGGCTTACTCATAGAAGAAGGATAGCGTGGTACCCAGTTGTTGTTCCAGACGATGCAGCAAGGGTTCGCTGGGTACCGCTTCATGGGGGTGTATATTCCAGACTTCCACAAACCAGCGGCCAAAGCCTGCAGCCTGACGCCAGTTGAGCGTGGCAATGGAATTACGGGCACCGCATTTCACACAGACCCGTTCACCGGCACCCTGGGCCAGGAAGGTCTCCACTTCGACCTGCCAGTCACTAACTGCCTGGCGACAATGTGCACAGCGCGGCTGCAGCGGGCCGGGACCTGCGCGGAACTGCACTTCAGACAGCGGCCCCAGCAAGCGCACATGACAGTAACGCCCCTGCGCCCTGGCGGCTTCATCCACCGGTACCAGGTCGATATGCGGCGAGCAGCCCAGAAAGGTGATCAGGGACAGGAATTCTTCACCGGCCTGGTAGGCACCCGCCTGATCCGGCACGGGCTCACCCATCAAGCCCAGTTGTTGTAACCATTCCACCAGGGCCGAAGCTTCGATTTCATGCCCGGGATCCCGAGCATGCAACACCAGTGTGCGTACCGCCATCACATCAGGGGAAAGGCTTCTTCATCGCTGAGGTTGAGCACCGCTTTGGTCACTTCCAGGGCATCGCTGGTAAAGGTTTGCAGGTCGCGCCAATCATCGGAGGAGCGCACCCACTGGGAGCCATCCTTCATGATGAGGCGCATTCCGTAGCGACCCTTTTCCGCCTCCGAGGGCGGATTGCGCTCGGCGGTCAGATAGATACCCGGCTCCGGATCACCTTCACGCAAAATGGCGGCGATAAACAGGTAGGCATTGGCGTCACCGGTTTCAATATCCCCGAGGATCACTACATTGAATTCACCCAGGCGGTAACGCTTTTTGGGAATCGCGGTTTTGATATTGGGTTTGTTGATCACGTACTGCCGCTCCGATACTCAAACAGGACGGAGCCAATGGTATCATTATCGTGGCTCACTGCCCCGGTTGATTCCCGCACCGCTATTGGAGGAAATGCATGGAACCCAAATGCCCCTTCGCCGCTCCCCTGACGCAGCCACAATACCACTGTCATCTGGCCGAGGAAGTGGTACGCAGAGGTGGTTCTGAATTCAATTGCCGCGATGCGGCCAGCCACTCCCGCTGCCTGCGTCTGCATGAGCAATTGAAGCAGGCGGCTTTGCCCGCCTTTGAGGTGGAAGACGACCTGCTCAGCATGCCCCACAGTGTACTGGTTAAAATCCAGTATGGAGGGCTGCTCGGCCTGCAGCGGCTATTGCTGGGAAGCAGCCACAACGAAAGTGGCATTGAGGATATTGACCATCTTGTGGGACAGACCGTTGAACACTACGGTGGGGTGGAAGATATTCCTTGCACCTCGCTCACTGGCGACATGCAGGCATTTCGCGTAAGCCGTCGGCGACGGGAAAAGTGAGGATTACGGGGATTCAGGCTGGCAACTGCAGAATGGAAGGGGAAGGGCTTGCAACAACATCCCTGTGCTCAGGGTGTATTCGGTGATTCGGGAATTCCCCT
>CBDUNQ010000361.1:0-3297 GCA_965368625.1 uncultured Gammaproteobacteria bacterium | reverse complement strand
CACCCAGATTATCCAGGCGGCACAAGAGATGCCCAATAAAACCTTCATCGTCGCCACCGATAACGGCATCCTCTACAAAATGAAGCAAGCGGCACCTCACAAGCATTTTATTGAAGCGCCCACGGCAGGCCAGGGCGCCACCTGCATCTCCTGTGCCCATTGCCCCTGGATGGCAATGAATTCACTGCGCAACCTGGTTGAAGTGCTGGAATCCGGAAAGAATGAAATTCAGGTGGATGAGCAAACCAGGCTGGGCGCTCTCAAGGCCACCCAGCGCATGCTGGAATTCGCCCGCGGCCGTCGCAAAACCCCGCAGCCCAGCGTGGATTGAACCAGGCCCATTGGCAGCCCTCCAACTGGAATACAGGCCTCTAGTCGAGATCCAGACTCAACTGCAAAAACACGCTGCGGGGAATTTCCGAGCGCTGCCCGGCAAGGGTGGCTCCAAACTCGGGATGCCAGCCATCCAACAGATTCTGCCCCACCAGGCTGAGGTTCACCCCCTCTTGCCACTGCCAGGCAAGGCGGGCATCAAGGCGCACATAGGAAGGGATGCGTGTGCCCTGACTATCCACCTGTGACAAGCGATCCACATAATACAGCGCCGAGTCCAGTTGCCAGCGAGTGCTGACATTCCAGTGGGAACGTAATGAAAACTGCTGTTCCGGAAAGTTATGCTCATCCAGCTCTGCCAATGAGTCCTGGCTGCCGGTATCGGTATGTATGGATACATTCAAAAGAGAATAGCCCGGCGATAGACGCCAGGTATCGCTTACCTGCCAGGTACCCTGGACTTCAAGGCCCAGCGCCTCACCCCGCGCACGGTTATCCGTCTGCAGTGGAATACTGAAAATACCAAAGGGCGCCACGGGCTCGAAGGTGCGTAGTTTTTTATAATCATTGTAAAAGACGGTGATATCATAATTCACATGACGCCCGGTACCGGAACGATAGCCCAACTCATAGGCCAGTAATTCTTCTGAATCAAAGCCCGGCTCATTCTTGATGAGGCCCACAAACCCGGGAGGCGCCACACCCGCCACCAGATTCAAGCCATGTTCACCCCGTGTCGGGGTGCGAACCGCACGGGAAACCGCCCCCCAGACCGTCCCGTGCTTCACATTCCAAGCAAGCCGCGCACTGGGTTGCACCTCAAAGCCGGTATATTCATTGTGTTCGAACTTGGATCCCAGCGTGAGTTGCAAACGGCCGGGGGACAGGCTGATCTGGTCCTGCACGAAGGCGCTGACCAATTCATCGGTACGCTGTGCCGGCTCATAGTCCAAATAGGTAATGCCTTGTATCGGGGTTTCCCGCAAATGGTCGCGCATCAAACGGAGACCCGCCCCCCAGATGAGTCGATGACGGCCTCTGGCGGGTAAATGCTGCATGAATTCCAGATCCAGTGTATGGCGCTGCTGTCGCAGTACCCGGTTTTCCCGCTCCTCGTAATCGTAATACACCTGCAGGTGGCGTTGTCCACCACTGGCATCCGGACTCTCCCAACGTCCCAGCAGATTGATGCCCCGGGCATCGGGCTCATCCTCCAAAGGCATCACAAAAGGCGCATTCAGGGTATCCAGCAACAAACGATCGTCGGACCGCAGTTGATAGGCATCCCCCTGTAGGGTAAATGCCTTGGCCGATTGCGCCCAGTCGGCACGAAACCCTACACGACCATTGCGCCACTCATCATCCTTACCGGTACCGGCGCCGGTTTCCCCCTCGGCAAGCTGCACTTCATCATGATGCCACCATTTCCCATAGGCACGATAATAGGCATCCACTCCCAATTCACCGCCCTTGCGCAACTGGACACCCTGCTCCTGGTTGCCCGCCAAAGCGCTCATATGCACGCCTTGCGTGTCGGCGGCGGATTTACTGATGATGTTGATCACTCCGTTGACCGCATTGGCGCCCCACAGAGCCCCCCCCGGGCCGCGTACCACCTCGATACGCTCGATATCTTCCAGCATCACCTGCTGAGCATCCCAAAACACGCCGGAAAACAATGGGGTATACACTGTTCGTCCATCAAGCATTACCAGCAGTTTATTGGAGAACTGACGATTGAATCCACGCACACTGATGGCCCAGTCACTGGCATCCATTTGTGCCACCTGGACACCGGGCACCATGCGCAACAGATCAGGGATCGAAGTGGCCCCGGAGCGACGAATATCTTCCTGGGTGATGACAAACACGGCCGCCGCTGATTCCGCCACAGACTCTTCCCGCTTGGAAACCGAAGTAATGGTGATTTGCGTCAGTTCACTGAGAGAAAGGTCAAAATAATCGTTATGGGCTTGAGCACAGGTACCGTACAGCAGTGCAAGGGAAAACTGGCTGACCACTTTCAGGCTTACCTTGTTCATGCAATCACCCGGCGCTCCATTCTGTTGTTGTTCGCGGCGTAACCTACCCTGGCCGAACAGGCATCCATTTCACCCGCGTTATGGACAAAATTCCGCGGGCATCCGTACCAGTGTATCCCGGCGCACAGGGGGGGCCAACTATTTCCACTACCTGCAGGGTGTAGAAATACCTGGGGTCACCAGCCCCGATTAGGTCTTTCGCCATGGCTTTCGGCATTCCTGTTACTTCCCCGTGGGCCTATGGGCTTATCCTGCACGGCAAAGCCTGTAAAATACCCACCCTACTGCGTGATGAAGGATGGAATCCACCCTGAAATCAGCCCGCTTGCGTTTTGCAGCGCATTGGGGCGATCCTTCGGCGGGCTACCACCGTCACCGCTTCTTTCTGGCGCTTTAGTTCCGCCCAGATCCATCAATAATTATGTTATTAATATTAGTAAAGAATCCGGAGATTGCTCTGTCATGGAAAAAAATGTCGATGTTGCCATTATTGGCGCCGGTAGTGCCGGCCTGTTTGCCCTGTCCAAGGTACGCCGGGAAACCGAGAGCTATGTCCTTATCGATGGGGGTGAACTGGGCACCACCTGTGCCCGGGTGGGCTGTATGCCTTCCAAGGCCGCGATTCAGGTTGCGGAAGACTTTCAGCGCCGAAAACTCTTCAGCCGCATGGGCATTGAAGGCGGCGAGGGCCTTTCTCTGGATGTGGAAGAAGCCACAGAGCATGTTCGCGATTTACGCGATGTGTTTGTGGACCGCGTGCTGAGCCACAGCACAGATCAGATGGGGGAAGAATTGATCGAGGGTCATGCCCGCTTTCTGGAGCCCACCCTGCTTGCCGTGGGTGAACAACGGATCCGTGCCAAATCGGTGATCATCGCCACCGGCTCACAGCCCATCGTACCAGATGCCTGGCGTGCATTTG
>CBDUNQ010000360.1:0-3299 GCA_965368625.1 uncultured Gammaproteobacteria bacterium | reverse complement strand
GATGATGACCCCTTTGGCTGTTGCCAGGTACAGTATGCTTCCCTTTTTGCAGTGTGACTTCAGAGGGGATATTTGCCCTGTCGCCGGGCAATCGTGCGGAATGGTGAATTTCCTGGGAGACGGAAAGGGAGGTGGGCTGGCTGTTTTTCGCGAGTTGATAGTAGCCGATGACGGCTACAGCGGTTAACAGGCTACAGATCAGGGCAATGGTGAGATGTTTCATGTCGCATTTTCCTTTGCGTCTTGGTCCTCATCCCTGTTTGTGGCGTTACAGCACGCCAACCAAGGCTCAAGAGTATACCAATCGTTGCCTGTGATCCAGAGGTGGGCGTGGAGAGGAGGGGGAATGTATTGATATCGCTGCTGATATTCGAATATTACAATACAGCCGATTTGTTGTATTGCCGGGAAGCCAACTGTCGTTATCTGGCGCCATTTTGCACTCTCCGTAACACTGAATCATGATGGAGTTGAATGCCGACTGCATTCAGGCAATTTCAACCATATGTTCAAACTAGGGAAGGAATAATAATCATGAAATCAATCGGGTTACTTGGAAGTATTATGGTGTTGTTGTTATCCACAAGCGTTTCTGCCATTGCCGCAGACAGCGCCTTACGGGATCGGTTTTTTCAGAGAGACCGTCCCATGATGCCTGCGGAGTGTGCGGCCATCGCAGAAACCTGCGCAAATCAGGCCCAGACCTGTAAGGAGACCGCGATGGGAATCTGGGAGGGAGTACGGGCTTGCATGGAGCTTGCCCAGGGTGACGATGCGGCCATGATGGAGTGCAAGACCATGGCTTATGCGCAGCTGGATGATTTGAAACTGTGCTTTACCGAGGTTATGGAATGTCGCAGTAGGGTGGGTATGTGTCTGATGGACGCGGCACCATAATCCTGTAGCCAATCCGTAATCACGCTTGCAGCAGTAACCATCTTTTCATCGGGGTGTGTCTACTGTCTACAGTGGCGAAGCGGTAACTGTGCGGCGCTCCCACCATTATAGGGAGCGCCGGTCTATAGTGTGCCGGTGGCGGTTATATGCACCGGGGTGGTCAGGTTTTGCATACCCCTGAATGAGGTGGCGTGGTATGGTTGGGAGGAGGGTAAGATGAGGCGCTCGCGGGTCTGTGTTGATGATTGCTTTGTGCTTGGTGGAAGTGTAAAGTTGTCCGTACATGGCGCCGGAAGGCTATTTGAAAAAATGAAATATAACACTAGCTTATGAATTATTTGAGAGAAATGAAGGTACAATAATAATGAAAAATTTCACCTTAAAGCATCTTTTTGCCCGAAGTGGAAAAACCAAAGAACGGCGTTCGAAAAACCGTGTGCCCCTGGAAGACGAAACCATTCTGATCGTGGATGATTCGCGTACCGTATTGGTTTCCCTCAGCCGTACCCTGGCCTCAGGTGGCTTGCGTACCCTGGAGGCCAGTAGTGGTGAACAGGGGATCGAAATGGCACGTCAATACCGGCCCGACTTGATTCTGATGGACGTGGTGCTGCCGGGGATCAATGGCTACCGGGCAACGCGTACCCTGCACAAGGATCCGCAAACCAAGGATATTCCAGTAATTATTATCAGCGGCTCCGATGATGCGGCGGAAACCTTTTGGAGTAAGCGCTGTGGAGCGGCTAATTTTCTCAAAAAACCGGTTTCCCGCGGTGACCTTTTCCATGCAGTAACCGACTCCATGTACAATGGAGGCGATCGCCAATCACCTGTCACTGATACCACAGGTGCCTTACCCCGCGTGTAATCCCGGGAGGTGGCGCACTCAGCCCGGCTGATGTTGTTTGAGTGCCCATTCCACATGTTCACGAACCAAAGCGGAAGGGTCCTGGCGCCGGCTGGCGAGCGCAGTGACAACCGAATCGGAGGTAGGTGCATTTCCCAGGCCCACTGCCAGGTTGCGCAGCCAGCATTCATAACCAATGCGACGGATGGGTGAACCCTGCATAGCCTCCAGAAATTCCTCTTCACGCCACCGAAAAAGGTCAACAAGGCGTCCGGCCTCCAGGCCATGGCGAGGAGTGAAGTCACGTTCCTCGGTGGGTTGGGTAAAGCGATTCCATGGACACACCAGCTGACAGTCGTCACAGCCATAGACACGGTTACCGATCAGAGGGCGTAGATGCACGGGAATACTGCCTCGTAATTCAATGGTCAGGTAGGATATGCAGAGGCGTGCATCCAGTTCATAGGGAGCCACAATGGCGCCGGTGGGGCAGGCGTCCATGCAGGATTGGCAGGTGCCGCAATGATTATTGCCCGGCGTGTCCACGGGTAGTGGCAGGTCAGTAAACAGTTCACCAAGAAAAAACCAGGAGCCGGTCTTGTCGTGGATGAGATTCGTGTGTTTGCCAATCCAGCCCAGCCCGGCCTTTTCCGCTACCGCTTTTTCCAATACCGGAGCACTGTCGGTAAAGGCGCGATAGCCAAAGGGGCCGGTAACCGCCTCGATGCGGCGGGCCAGGCGCTGCAGCCGCTGACGTAACACCTTGTGGTAATCACGCCCCAGTGCGTAGCGTGATACATAGGCCAGTTCAGGGTTCTGCAATACCCTGCTTGCCAGGGCTTCCCGTTCCGGCCAATAGTCCATGCGTACGGCAATGATCCGCAGAGTACCGGGCAGCAAGTCCCCGGGGCGGGACCGCTTGCTGCCATGACGCGCCATGTAGTGCATTTCACCCTGCCGTTCCTGACGCAGCCAGTTGAGCAAGTGGGTTTCATGTGGCTCAAGATGGGTATCTGTGATACCCACGGATTGAAAGCCGAGTTCCCGGCCCCAGGTCTTGATCTCCCGGGCAAGGCGTTCATAGTCGGTAGCAGCAGGTGGATGCAGCATGGAGTGGATTTCATGACGGGCTTCAGGGTATGTTGCCAGTCTCTTTATGAAAGCACCAGCCGCTATGTCCCAAGATGGCACTCACTCGAATCCGGTACCCCTGTTTACTGTCAGCCAGAGCAGGCAATTGGATCGATTGGCTACGGCATCCCCCGGCATTACCGGCTACGACCTGATGGAGCGGGCGGCCACGGCTGCCTTTCAGGAGCTGCTACGACGCTGGCCAACTGCCCGGCGAATTCTGGTGGTGTGTGGTACCGGCAATAATGGTGGTGATGGCCTGGTGCTGGCGCGGCTGGCTCGGCAGGCCGGTTTGCCGGTTCGTGTGGTGCTGCAGGGGGATGCGGCGCAGCTGAAGGGCGAAGCCTTGCAAGCGCACAGGGATTTGCTGGCGGCAGGGATTACGCCTGAAAACGCCAATGCCGGCTTACCGAAGGATTGTGAT
>CBDUNQ010000359.1:0-3302 GCA_965368625.1 uncultured Gammaproteobacteria bacterium | reverse complement strand
CCCCAGGCTTTCACTGAGTACTTCCACCTGCCAGCGCTTTTGTTCGGCGAAGCGTGAATACATGCGGAACAGGTCCCCGGCAAAGATCGCCGCTTCGTCGCCACCGGTGCCGGCGCGGATTTCCAGAAAGATGTTGCTGTTGTCCTTGGGATCCTTGGGTAGCAAGTGTTTCTGCAGGTCCAGGGCCAGGGTTTCCAGACGTTGCTCCGCCGCTTCTATTTCCTCTTCGGCCATGGCACGCAATTCCGGGTCACTGTCGCGGCGCATTTCTTCGGCGGCAGCACGATCCTGTTCGGCCTGGCGGTACTGGTGAAAGGTTTCCACCACGGGCTGGAGTTGGGCATATTCCTGGGACAGGCTGCGAAAGCGGTCCTGGTTGCTCATGACATCGGCATCGGAAAGCAGGGCGCTGACTTCTTCCACGCGTTCAACAATGGTTTCCAGTTTGTCGACAATGGAGGCTTTCACGATTGGTTTTGCACTCGATTCGGTGGCCGGGGTGGCGGGGGTTATTCGGGGTCGGGCAGGTTGAGGATTTCCCGCGCGGCATCCAGGAGATCCGATCGCCCGTTTTCACTGGCCTGGCGCAGGTTCACACTGGGTTCATGGATCAATTTGTTGGTCAGGGTATTGGCGAGAAACTCCAGCACCTGTTCCGGTGTTTTACCGCTGGTCAGTTGTTGTCGGGCCTTGTCCAGCACTTCATCGCGTTGCTGTTCGGCTTGCGTACGGTACTGGCGAATGGTGGTGACGGCATCCAGGGAGCGTTGCCAGGCAATGAAATGATCCACCTGTATTTCAATCATTTCTTCCGCCTGAATGGCGGCGGCCTTGCGTGACTTGAGGTTATCCTGAATCACTTCCTGAAGATCATCCACGGTGTACAGATATACATCATCCAGGTCGCCGATACTCGATTCGATATCGCGTGGCACGGCAATGTCCACCATGAAGATGGGCCGGTGTTTGCGTTTCTTCAGGGCCTGTTTGACCATGGGCAAGGTGACAATGGGGGTCGGACTGGCGGTGGAGGAAATGACGATATCGGCTTCCGCCAGGTGGACCGGGATTTCATCCAGGCCGATGCCATACCCATTGAATTGGGCCGCCAGATTATGGGCATGTTCCACCGTACGATTGGCTACGATCATGCGTCCCAATTGGTTGTCATGGAGGTGGCGCGCCGCCAGTTCCACGGTTTCACCGGCGCCAATGAGTAAGGCGGCCTGTTTCGGCAATTCACCAAAGATCTGTTTGGCCAGGCTCACGGCGGCAAACGCCACGGATACCGGGCTGGCGCCAATGGCGGTATCGGTGCGCACCTGTTTGGCCACGGAAAAGGTATGTTGAAACAAACGGCTCAACAGACTGTCTACGGTACCCGCTTGGCTGGCGCTGGCATAGGCGGTTTTCATCTGGCCCAGTATCTGTGGCTCGCCGAGGATCATGGAGTCCAGCCCGGCCGCCACCCGTAACATATGGCGCACCGCCTCCGGTCCCGGCAGGGTATACACATAGGGCCGCAATTGCTCCAGGTCGGTATGGTGGAAACGGCTGAGCCATTCCACTACCGTATCCACCGGATCCCCCTCGCTGCTGAGGTAAAGTTCGGTGCGGTTGCAGGTGGAGAGAATGGCGGCTTCCGATACGCTGGGCAAGGCCGTCAATTCACGCAAGGCCGGCTCCAGACGGTCCGGGGCAAAGGCGACCCGTTCGCGGAGTTCCACAGGGGCGGTACGGTGATTGATGCCAAGGGCGTATAGGGGCATGGAGCGTGACTTACCGGAAATAGTGGTAAATTTTGACGGATGCGGGTTGTGAATACAAGTCGCCGGGAATGAATAGGGCGGGGAAGTGGCGCCTTTCGGGGCAGAATTGCGTATAGTGACGGCCAGGGTTTCCGTGGGAGTCGAACCAGTTATATGGATGCAGAGCGTAACGCCATCATGTCTTGTTTTTTTCCATTTTCCCGACGGTTGTCTGTGCAGGGGGGGCTGTGTCTGGCCCTGTTGCTGCTGACAGCCTGTGCCCGCGTGCCACTGGTGACGCCGCCCGCGGAAACGCCCCCCGCAACGGAAGTGACGTCCCCTGTGGAGGAGGAGGCCCCGCTGCCGCCCAGTACGGCCCTTACCGCCCCCCTGCTGTATGACATCCTGCTGGGGGAAATCGCGGGTCAGCGCGGACGGCTTGAGGTTTCCCTGCCGCACCTGATGCAGGCCAGCAAGGATAGCGAAGATCCGCGCATCGCCGAGCGCACCCTGCGGGTGGCGGTGTATGCCAAGCAGCAGCAGGTGGCCCTGGCGGCGGCGCGCCGCTGGGTGGAGCTGGATGCCAATAATCTGGAAGCTCGGCAATCCCTGGCGGCCCTGGCCATGCGCGAAGGCTTGGAAGAACAAGCCCTGGAGCAGCTGGATTACCTGTTGGCGCATTCGGGCGCTGATGACGCCCAGATCTATGAGCAACTGAGTGTACTGCTGGCCCGGGAACCGGATCAGAACATAGCCCTCGCGCTGATGGCGCAGTTGGCCCAGCGCCATGCGGACAACCCCTATGCACAACTGGCCCAGGGGCGTCTGGCTGCCCATCACCAGCAATGGCCGGTTTCCATGGAGGCACTGGATCGAACCCTGGTACTGGCGCCGGAAATGGTGCAGGCGCTGATCCTCAGGGCGCGGGTGCAGATGCAGATGGAGCAGGTGGAGTCAGCCCTGGCTGACCTGGGGGCGGCGGTGGACCGGCAACCCCGGGTCAGTGAATTGCGGCTGGCCTATGCGCGTCTGCTGGTGGAAGCGGATCGCGTGGAGCAGGCCCGCCAGCAATTCCGCATCATCGGCAAGCAAGACCCCGACAACCCCGATGTACAGTACCCTCTGGCCCTGCTGGCGCTGGAAGCCAAGCAATTGAAGGATGCCGAACACTATTTCAAGCGTACCCTGGAACTGGGCAAAAACCAGCAGGAGGCACGCTATTACCTGGGCAATATTGCGGCTTCCCGGGAAGACTATGAGACCGCTTTGCGCTGGTATGGGGAAGTGGAGCCGGGAGATCAGTGGCTGGAAGTACAGATTCGCATGGCCCGTCTGGAAGTGGAGCTGGGGCGCATGGATGCCGCGCGGCTTCGCCTGCAGAACCTGCGTGAACAGGAACCGGATCAACAATTGCGCCTGTACCTGCTGGAAGGAGAGTTACTGACCCTGCAGCGGGAATATGAGGCCGCCTATACCCTTTATAACCAGGTGCTGGAAGCGCACCCGGATAATCCCGATATGCTCTATGCCCGTTCCCTGGCAGCGGAAAAGCTG
>CBDUNQ010000358.1:0-3307 GCA_965368625.1 uncultured Gammaproteobacteria bacterium | reverse complement strand
ATCAAAAAGAAAAAACCCAGTGTAATTGTGGCAGAATTCAATTATCAATCGGATTTTCGCGATCGCACCAGCAGTCTGGAATCCATGCTGGCAACGGCACAGCATAATCCCGGCACTCGTATCGTGGTGTTTTATGAGCGAGAAGTGGAACATCAGTTTGAAAAAATCCGTAATCGGTATCAATTCGATGCCGTGTTCGTGTTTCCCATTGATGAGGCTGAATTAGAGGCTTGCATTCATTCCTTTGACGCCTGACCATCGGCTGAAGATTTGCTGATGGATTGCGCCAGTGTGGCCACCATGGGCGCCTCGAAGTCGATGCCGATGTCCCATCCCGGGTTGATGGCGATCCCCAGGCCGCCCTGGCCGATGCGCTCCAGTATCCAGGTGAACTCGGTAAGTAAGCCACCGGTTTCAAAACCCGGGAAATGCTGAACGAAGGGCTTGGCACGCTCCGGGCTGGTGAACAGAATCAATACTTCGGCTCCCCCTTCTTCCTGGACGGTGAGTGGGTGTGCCTTACTGGATTTCTGCAGACCCTGGACACCGGTGCTGTCTTCCAGAACAGGCATGAATACCTGTTCCGTAAGCAAGTGCTGCACAAAGTCATCCTGGCTGATCCGCCCCTCGTGGATATCCATGAGTTGACGTTCCAGGTCGTTGCGCGGTTCAAAGGCTTCGGTCATAACAGTCTCATTTTGCTATCTTTTTACTAAAACACAAGACTGCGCCATGTAACCTGGAAATGCAAATTTTTCACTACCCCAATTTCCGCCTGCCTGCTGTGTGAATTGGCCGTCAGTACCCGATTGCCTGGCCACTAACGGCATTTCACCAGACGCAGTTTTTCACGGCGCGGTAATTTCTTCAGCTGGGCTTCACGCCGGCAGGCATTTGCCCGGCTGGTCACGGTCTCCACATAGACCAGGCTTACCGGCCGGCGGGCACGGGTGTAGCGTGCCGCTGATTTGCCCTCATTATGTTCCAGGACCCGACGTTCCACATCCTTGGCGATGCCGGTATACAGGGTGCGGTCCGCGCATTCCACCATGTATACATACCAGTGGGATCCCGGTCCGGTATTCGCCATATCTCAAGCGTCCAGGCTCTTGGTGACGATTTCATAGACATCCCTGGAGAGTTTGGGGGCCTGGGAAAAGCGTTCCAGTTGTTCCTTCATCAGGGATTGTCTTTGCGGGTCATAACGTCGCCAGCGACTGAAATTGGCTACCATGCGCGCAGCCATTTGTGGGTTGATGGCATCCAGGGCCAGTACCTGATCGCCCAGAAAGGCATACCCACTGCCATCCACGGCATGGAAACGCGCCGGGTTGCCCGAACAGAATCGCCCGATCAGAGCACGTACCTTGTTGGGGTTGGTGATTTTAAAGGCGGGATGTTGCAGCAGGCTACGGACCTGCCCGAGTGTATTTTCCAGCCGGGAACCGGCTTGCAGGCTGAACCATTTATTCACCACCAGTGGATCCTGTTGCCATTGCTGATAAAACTGCTGCAAGGCTTCTGCGCGCTCCGGAACCTCGTAATCCACCAGGATGGAAAGGGCGGCAATGACATCGGTCATATTATTCCCACGCCGGAACTGTTCCAGGCAATGTTCCAGAGGACCGGCTTCTTCCAGTTCCATCAGCATTCCCAGGCAGAGATTTTTCAGGGAGCGCTTACCCATGTCACGGGCATTGAAGACATAGGGCTGGTCGCTCTGGAGATTTTCATAGGTGGTTAACAGCTCCATTTTCAAGGCACTGGCCAGGCTGCGGCGCATGGCATTGCGGGCGCTATGAATGGCACCTGGATCGATTACGGTACATTGCTCCGCCAGATAGGCTTCACTGGGCAGGCTCAGTGCCTGGGCAATGAGTGCCCGGTCCAGTGACGGGTCCAGCAGGGTGCTACGATAGGCATCAATGAAGGAGTCTGATAGCGACAGTGTCTGGCCCGTTGGCTGCGCAATGGTATGCAGCAGGGTTTTGGTAGCCAGCCGTTGTCCCGCCTCCCAGCGGTTGAAAGGGTCCGGGTCATGCTTGAACAGAAATGCCAGCTCCTGGTCATCCTGATCCATTTCCAGCTTTACCGGCGCGGAAAAACCGCATAACAGGGATGGAACCGGTTCCACTTCCATATTCTGAAACTGAAAGGTTTCTGTAGGCTGACGCAATTCCAGTACCTGCTGACAAAGAAGCTCGCCCTGCGGATTGAGCAGGGCCAGATTCACCGGGATATGGAAGGGGGATTTATGGGGTTGCCCCGGAGTCGGCGGGCAACTCTGGTGCAGGGTAAGGCAATACGTCCGGGTATTTTCATCATAGGTCCGTTCCACCCGTATGCTGGGCGTGCCTGCCTGATGATACCAGCGGCTGAACTGGGTCAGATCCATGCCATTGGCATCTTCCATGGCCTTGACGAAATCCTCCGTGGTGACCGCTTGCCCGTCATGGCGCTCGAAATACAGGTCAGTGCCCTTGCGAAATCCTTCAGGGCCCGTGAGATGGGCAATCATTCGCACCACTTCCGCACCCTTGTTGTACACCGTCACGGTGTAAAAATTACTGATTTCCATATAGGCATCCGGCCGGATGGGGTGGGCCATGGGCCCCGCATCCTGGGCGAACTGGTGGGTACGCAGGACATTGACATCACTGATGCGCTTCACCGGCCGGGAATTCATATCGGCACTGAATTCCTCGTCGCGGTATACGGTGAAACCCTCTTTGAGACTCAGTTGAAACCAGTCGCGGCAGGTAACCCGGTTGCCGGACCAGTTATGAAAATATTCATGGGCGATAATGCCCTGTACGCTGTAATAATCCTGATCGGTAGCCGTATCGGGGCTCGCCAGTACGCAGGAGGAATTGAAGATGTTCAGGCCTTTGTTTTCCATGGCACCCATGTTGAAATCATCCACGGCCACGATCATATAGATATCCAGATCGTATTCACGCCCATATACCCGTTCATCCCATTCCATGGCTTGCTTCAGGGAAAGCAGCGCATGCTCACATTTGTGGGCATTGGCCGGTTCCACGTAGATTCGCAGCGCGATGTCACGCCCTGACCGGGTAATGAAGTGGTCTTCCTTGCAGACCAGGTCGCCCGCAACCAGGGCAAACAGATAGCTGGGCTTGGGGAAGGGGTCTTCCCACTTTACCCAATGCCGGCCATCTTCGCGGGTACCCTGATCCACCGGGTTGCCATTGGACAGTAGTCTGGGACAACGCTTGCGATCCGCTACCAGGGTTGTGCTGTAGCGGGCCATGATGTCGGGCCGGTCCGGGAAGTAGGTGAGGCG
>CBDUNQ010000357.1:0-3327 GCA_965368625.1 uncultured Gammaproteobacteria bacterium | reverse complement strand
GGCCTGATCGGTCGCACCTATGCCTTGCGTGCGGGTGAAAACCAGCAGGTGGCAATTGATTCCGAGACTGGCGAAGAGTACCGCTTCGCCAGTGGCCGCATCCCCCAGGCGCCGCTTGCGATCGGCTTCATAATCGGCATAGTTGCCTTCAAACCAGACCACCTGGCTATCGCCTTCAAAGGCCAGGATATGGGTGGCGATACGATCCAGGAACCAGCGATCATGGGAAATCACTACCGCTGAGCCGGGAAATTCCAGCAAGGCTTCTTCCAGTGCGCGCAGGGTTTCCACATCCAGGTCATTGGTGGGCTCATCCAGTAGCAGTACGTTCCCACCGCTTTGCAGCAGTTTGGCCAGGTGCACCCGGTTGCGTTCACCGCCGGAGAGATTGCCGATGTTCTTTTGCTGCTCTGTGCCCTTGAAGTTGAAGCGGCTCACATAGGCGCGGGAATTGATTTCAAAATCGCCGATCTGCATCATGTCATTGCCGCCGGAAATTTCCTCCCATACGGTTTTCTTGGCATCCAGGCTATCGCGACTCTGATCCACATAGGCCAGTTGCACCGTTTCTCCCAGACGCAATTCACCGCTGTCGGGAGTTTCCTGACCCACCAGCATGCGGAACAGGGTGGTCTTGCCGGCACCGTTGGGTCCAATGATGCCCACAATGCCGCCACGGGGCAGATTGAAGTTGACGTCGTCGAACAACAGTCGATCAGCAAAACCCTTGCGCACGTGTGTGGCTTCCACCACCAGGTCACCCAGTCGTGGGCCTGGAGGTATGAATAGTTCATTGGTTTCATTGCGCTTCTGGTAATCCTTGCTGGAAAGTTCTTCAAATCGAGCCAGGCGCGCCTTGCTCTTGGCGTGGCGTCCCTTGGGGTTGGTGCGCACCCATTCCAGTTCCTGTTTCATGGCCTTGATACGGGCCTGTTCAGACTTCTGTTCCTGCTCAAGGCGGGCTTCTTTTTGTTCCAGCCAGGAAGAGTAATTGCCTTCCCAGGGAATGCCATGACCGCGGTCCAACTCAAGAATCCAGCCGGCTACATTATCGAGAAAGTAGCGGTCATGGGTAACCGCCACCACGGTACCTTCGTAATCGTGTAAAAAGCGTTCCAGCCAGGCTACGGATTCGGCATCCAGGTGGTTAGTGGGTTCATCCAGTAGCAGCATATCCGGTTTTGACAGCAAGAGTTTACACAGGGCAACCCGTCGTCGTTCACCACCGGAAAGTTTGCTTACATCGGCATCCCAGGGAGGCAGGCGTAATGCATCGGCGGCTACATCCAGCGTACGCTCCAGGTTATGGCCATCGTTTGCCTGAATGATGTTTTCCAGTTCCGCCTGTTCCTTGGCCAGGGCGTCGAAATCCGCATCCGGTTCCGCATAGGCGGCGTAGACTTCATCAAGCCTGGTCAGGGCGTGCTTCACTTCACCCAATCCCTCTTCCACATTGCCGCGTACATCCTTGGCGGGATCGAGTTGCGGCTCCTGAGAAAGGTAGCCCACCTTGATGCCAGGCTGGGGGCGGGCTTCCCCTTCAATATCCGTATCCACGCCAGCCATGATGCGCAACAGGGTGGACTTACCGGAACCATTCAGCCCCAGCACCCCGATCTTGGCGCCGGGAAAGAAAGACAGGGAAATGTCACGCAAGATGTGCCGCTTGGGGGGCACGATCTTGCCGACGCGATTCATGGTGTAGACGTATTGGGCCATAGTGATCCGTAATGAATGGGTGTGAAGATCCGCCATTATACGGTCCCGCTGCGTCGCGTCGACAGGGGTACATGACAGGGGGCAATGGGTTAATCGTCGGAAGTTTGGCGCCGGCTGGATGATAGTTGATGTCCATGCCTGATGGCCTGGTGCCGGCGCCGGGAGATTGCTTCACTTCATTCGCAATGACCTGTTGATCAGAGATTGCCAATTATCAGATTTGTGTGGAGGCGGAGCTGTTCTGAGGTTCCGGGCGTACCGCGATCGCTGGTTTGTCTTTTCGGGACCAATTCCTGCCACCGCTTTCAGTCGCCCCTGGTTGATTTTGGAGGGTTGATTATGTAACCATATGTAATTAATGAAAAAAATATATATTTTACAAAGTCGGGGGCAATAAGGGGTGGTGTCTGCCGGAAAAGGCTCGCCGTTTCCTCCGGTATTATGCAATAAGGGCCTGAATCCGGTATCATTCCGCGTCTATTTCACAGGCTTTCTAGTCACAGGTACCCCGCATGTTCCGTAAAGATATGACCATTGCCGGTTTTGATCCCGAACTGTTCAGCGCCATCGAACATGAACGCACCCGCCAGGAAGAGCACATTGAGCTCATTGCATCGGAAAATTATGCCAGCCCGCGGGTCATGGAGGCACAGGGATCGGTATTGACCAACAAGTATGCAGAAGGCTACCCCGGCAAGCGTTATTATGGCGGCTGTGAAAATGTGGATGTGGCGGAACGTCTGGCCATCGAGCGGGTAAAGCAACTGTTTGGCGCCGATTATGCCAATGTACAGCCACATTCGGGTTCCCAGGCCAATGCCGCCGTGTACATGGCCCTGTTGCAGCCCGGAGATACGGTGCTGGGGATGAGTCTGGCCGATGGCGGCCATTTGACCCACGGTTCCAAAGTGAATTTCTCCGGCAAGATCTATCATGCCGTGCAGTACGGGCTCAATGAAGAAACCGGGGAAATCGATTACGAACAGGTCGCCGCTTTGGCCGCAGAACACAAGCCGAAGATGATCGTGGCCGGTTTTTCCGCGTACTCGCGCATTGTGGACTGGCAGCGTTTTCGTGACATTGCCGACAGCGTGGGCGCCTACCTGATGGTGGACATGGCCCATGTGGCGGGCCTGGTGGCGGCGGGCATCTATCCCAGCCCGGTGGCCATTGCTGACGTGACCACATCCACCACCCACAAAACCCTGCGTGGTCCGCGCGGTGGAATTATCCTGGCCAGGGCCAATCCCGAGCTGGAAAAGAAATTCAACTCCCTGGTGTTTCCCGGTACCCAGGGCGGCCCCCTGATGCATGTTATCGCCGCCAAGGCGGTGGCCTTCAAGGAAGCACTGGAGCCGGAATTCAAAACCTATCAGCAACAGGTGGTGAAAAACGCCCAGGCCATGGCCAAGGTGTTTTTAGATCGTGGTTATGATGTGGTTTCCGGTGGTACGGATGATCACCTGTTTCTGGTGAGCTTCATCGCCAAGGGGCTTACCGGCAAGGCGGCGGACGCCGCACTGGGTGCCGCCAATATCACTGTGAACATGAATGCCGTGCCCAAGGATCCACAATCCCCCTTTGTGACCAGTGGCATCCGCGTCGGTA
>CBDUNQ010000356.1:0-3337 GCA_965368625.1 uncultured Gammaproteobacteria bacterium | reverse complement strand
CTGCCAAGAACAAAGAGATACCGGCCTGCGCCGGTATGACGATCCTTTTTCTAACCACCGTCATTGCGAACGGAGTGAAGCAATCTCCTAATGTCACCACTGTCCGGCCTTCGCCGGTATGACGATCCCTTAGCCCATACGATAATGCTTACGGATGGGAGCGCGCACATCCCACACGCAGCGAAGTCCTGCATCAAAGGTGACCAGATCATTGCGTTTCAGTGTGACTGGCTCTCCTCCCTCTGGAGTAACTACCACTTCACCCTCCAGAATGAAGCAGGTTTCTTTTTCATCGTAGGTCCAGTCAAAAACCTTGACTTCGGATTCCCAGATGGGCCAGTCGTCAACGCCAAGCACATCCAGCTTACCGACTGCCGGATTGGATTCCACGGTTATTTGTGTCATGAGTAATCACCTGAGTCATATTGTTACCGTAGTATACGGTTTTTACCCCCTTCGTGTTCGGTGTTCGACGCAGGCCGGAATGCATTGAGCTTCCTACCAAGAGCAAAGAGATACCGGCCTTCGCCGGTATGACGAGGCGAACATGATCGGCTTAACCCGCGCCGGTATGACGAGGTGAACATAATCGACTTTCCGCGCCGGTATAACGAGGTACGCATAATCGGTGCGGCACTACACCCCTCGTTCAGAGAGAATGCACAAGCCCTAGGCCGGTTTTGCTTTATTGGCTACGTTGTTGCGCAGGTACACGGGTTGCGCCTGTTCGGCGGCTACGCCTTCACCACGCATAAAGGCTGCTTGCGCCAGGCGCAGGATGCCACGGGCATGGGGCATGGCCTGGGGATAGTGTGCCACCAACTCCATGCCCACTTGCCGGGCAAGAACATCACCATAGGCACTCCAGCCACTGCCTGCAGCCACCCAGTCCCTGCCCTCCGGCATTGGCACCTCATGGGGATCACACACCTGTTCTTCCCCCTGAAGCTGCACGAGGCCACTTTCCTGTCGCCAGTATGCGCCCCAGTACACCTGTTCCATACGGGCATCAAAGGCGGTGAGCACTGCGCTTGCCTGATGTTCATCCACCACTTGCTGCGCCAGTGCCGCCAGGGTGGAAATACCCACCACCGGCAAATCCGTGGCAAAGGCCAATCCCTGAATCACACTGGCGGCAATGCGTACGCCGGTAAAGGAGCCGGGACCCCGGCCAAAGGCAAGGCCATCCAGTTGCGCCAGTGTGCAACCTGATTCGACCAGCAACGCTTCCATCATGGGCAGGATCAGCCGGGCATGTTGTTGTGGTGCCAGTTCATACCGTGCATGGATTGTTTCATCGACCAGTAACGCAGCGGAACAGGCTTCCGTGGCCGTATCAATGGCGAGAATACGCATCATACGCCAGCTTCCAAGGGGGCAGTGTCATGGGGAATGGATGCATTCTCCTGCTGGAAAAACGCTCGCACTTCGCTCAGTTCCCGCGTGCGGCGCATGGGGGGAAAACTTTTCAGGAATACCTTGCCATAGCTTTTTCCGGTGAGCCGCGGATCACAAAGCATCAATACGTCACGAATCAGACGCCCGATACCCTGCTTGAGGGTAATGACCGCCCGTGGCAATTGCTCTTCCACAAAGGGATTGCCGCCGCGGGCACGCAAGGCATCGAGTCGTGCCTGCAGCACCGGATCCCCCGGCGAGGCAAAGGGGAGTTTATCAATGATGACACAGGACAGGGCTTCACCACGCACATCCACGCCTTCCCAGAAACTGCTGGTGCCCAGCAGTATGGCATTGCCCAAACGACGAAAGCGCGCCAGCAATTCAGCCCTGGGGGCTTCTCCCTGTTGCAGAATGGGGTATTCCACGGTTCCTTCCAGCAATTTCGCCGCTTGTTGCAGCGCCCGATGACTGGTGAATAATAAAAAGGCGCGCCCCCGACTGGCCTTGAGAACCGGTCGAGCCGCTTCGATTACCGCATCTACATAAAAGCGGTCATTGGGATCGGGTAAGTCATGGGGGTGATATAACAGTGCATTCCGGGCATAGTCAAAGGGGCTGTCCAGGCGCAGGCATTGGGGTTCCTGCAAACCCATACGCCCGATGAAATGGCTGAAGCTGTCCCCCACGGCCAGGGTGGCGGATGTAAATACCCAGGTACAGGGCAGGCTATCCATGCGTTGCCGAAAGGTATCCGCCACTTCCAGGGGCGTGAGTTGAATACGAAAGGAGCGGCGGTAGGTTTCAAACCAGTGGATATGCCCTTCGGGTGGGTGCTGTGTGGTCTGATCCAGGCGTTGTTGCAGTAACAGGGCGCGACGCCAGCAAGCTTCCAGTCCACGTCCGCGCGGCGCGGCCACTTCCAGCCATTGAGTGAGCTTGTCCAGTGTCTGTTCCACCGCCCTGGCCGCGGCACGCACACTGGGTAATGCCTGCACGTCCGACCAGGCGGCCCGCTGCTCCCGCTCCCCCAGGGCCAGACGAAAATCCTTCACCTGTTTTTCCAGCGCCGCCGCTGCATCGGGCAGGGATTGCATATCACCGGCTTCCCGCAAGTGTTCCGCCACCGTATCCCGCGCCAATTCATCCAGCTGGCGGCTGCTGAGGGTGATGCCAAAAAATTGCGCGGCGGTTTCCGGTAATTGATGGGCTTCATCGATGATAAAGGCATTGGCGCCCGGTAACAGTTCACCAAAACCATCTTCCTTGAGGGCCATGTCCGCCAGCAATAAGTGATGATTGATCACCACGATATCGGCTTCCTGCGCCGCACGGCGCGCAGCCACCACATGGCATCGTTGATATTCATGGCATTCCTGCCCCAGGCAATTGTCCGTGGTGGACGTCACCTTGGGCCACAGGGGCGAATCTTCCGTGATGGTATCGAGTTCGGCAATGTCACCGCTTTTGGTGCGGCCTGCCCACGCGGCAATCATTTCCAGTTCATCGAGTTGTTCGCGCGCAGATAAATGCCCTTCGGCCAGGGTCACATCCAGGCGGTGTTTGCACAGGTAATTGGCGCGCCCCTTGAGAAGTGCCGCGGTGACGGGAACCGCCAGGGCTTTGCGTACCGTGGGTAAATCACGGTGATAGAGTTGATCCTGCAAGTGACGGGTACCGGTGGAAATGATGACCTTGCTTCCCGAAAGCAATGCCGGCACCAGGTAGGCAAAGCTCTTTCCGGTGCCCGTTCCCGCCTCGGCGACCAAGTGCTGACCCGTTTGAAGTGCCTTGGCGACGGCGTTGGCCATCTGCAACTGCTGCTCACGGGGCTCGTAATTCGGCATCCGGGCCGCGATACGCCCCTGAGCGCCAAGAATCGAATCGACAGTCAGTTCGTCTTCGGTCAATCGAGTGCTCCGTCAACTTTTAGATTTAG
>CBDUNQ010000355.1:0-3354 GCA_965368625.1 uncultured Gammaproteobacteria bacterium | reverse complement strand
GATACCCAGGCTACCCACGGTCGCCTGCCTCTGGCTACGATAGTGATCCATCGCCTTTTCAGTACGGCCATTGGATGCTGGCGCAAGAATACCGTAAGCACCCATGTAAAAATCATCAAAAAGGTGAAATGTTTGATACAAGGTTGCAGGGTATGGCGTACATGAGCCGCACTCCAATATAAAAAATTTTACATTTTACAAACAAATGATGACTTCGGCCCGCAGGGGGGGAAAGGACGTAAACCGATAATCCAAATGCTCATTCCCTGGCTGCTGGATCCTGACTGAACCCGACAAGTATAGATGATGACATCAATCCTGCATCCAGGCATCAACCTGATATCCGTCTGAGAATCTGCACTACACCAGCAACAAGCAGGAGCAATCACAAGCTCCCTCTGCAAGGTGATGACATATTCAATACAGGAATAACAAAAGGCTTTTCATAGGGGCACGCCTGGAACAAGAACACCCGGAATCACTATCGCCAACAGGTAAGAAAGGGTACGAAATATATAAAGCCATTATTTATCAGAATGCGTCCACCACTAGGGGTATCCAGTGCGTCCCATGGGGCCTAATCCCGTATGAGCGGCATGGCCCAATCCATACCCGCTGTGAGGCATACGCCAACACAAGCCGCAGCCCACAGGGAAGCGGCGGTCACCTTGCCGCAATGCAAGCGGCTATGGGTGATCGAATTCCTGCACCCGGCCTTCCTCCGATACCTGAGCCACAGCCCTTGGTACAGAAGAATACCCCGAGTCCTTCCCGTTACCGGCATTTTCCGGCAAGATGTAATCACATAATCTGAGAAGACTCCGCACGTGAAAAAAATTGACGCACCCACCTGTGATTTTGTCACCGCCTTTCGGCATTCAGCGCCCTATATCCATGCCCACGTGGAAAGCACCTTTGTGGTGGTGCTCAGTGGCGAGGCAGTGGCCGACCCGCGATTTTCCGTATTGATCCAGGATATCGCCCTGCTCAACAGCCTGGGCATCCGCCTGGTGCTGGTGCATGGCGCCCGGCCCCAGATCGAGGCACGCCTGCAGGAAGCCGGGGCGGATATGCAATATGTCAATGGGCTACGGGTCACGGACGAAGTGGCTCTGGCCTGCGTCAAGGAAGCCGTGGGCACGGTACGGGTGGAAATCGAAGCCATGCTCTCCATGGGACTGGCCAGCACCCCCATGTATGGCGCCCGCATCCGTGTGGCTTCGGGAAACTTCGTCACGGCTCGGCCCCTGGGAGTGCGCGATGGCGTGGATTACTGCCATACGGGCGAAGTGCGGCGTATCGATTCCGAGGGTATTCAAGACAATCTCAGCGACAATTCCGTGGTCTTGCTTTCCCCACTGGGCTATTCGCCCACCGGGGAAATCTTCAACCTCAGCGCCGAAGAAGTGGGCATGGCTGCCGCCGAGGCACTGAAGGCGGAAAAGCTCATCATGCTGGTAGAAGGAAAAGGCTTGCTGGATGCGCGGCGCAAATTGATTCAGCAATTGAGTCCCAGTGATGCGGAAAAGCTGCTCCTGAGCCGGCGCAAGCTGCCGGAGGATATGGAGCGGCACCTGGAAAGCGCCATTCACGCGAGCCGGCGCGGGGTGCGCCGCGTGCACCTCATCGGCCGCGAACAGGATGGCGGCTTGCTGCGGGAACTGTTCACCCGTGATGGCTGTGGCACCCTGGTGACCGCCGATACCTTTGAAGGCCTGCGGCCCGCCGTGATCGAGGATGCCACGGGCATTCTGGAACTCATCGCCCCCCTGGAAGAGGAAGGCATCCTGGTGCGCCGTTCCCGGGAATTACTGGAAATGGAAATCGACCATTTCCGCGTCATCGAACGGGATGGCAGCATCATTGGCTGTGCCGCCCTGTACCCCCATGCCAGAAGCAAAATGGGCGAGCTGGCCTGTGTGGTGGTGAACCGGGAATATACCGGTGAGGGACGCGGCGATATGCTGCTACAGGCCATGGAAAAAGAAGCCCTTGGCAAGGGCCTCACCAGCCTCTTTGTGCTCACCACGCGCACCGCCCACTGGTTCCGTGAGCGGGGCTTCCGTCCCGGCAAGGTGGAAGACCTGCCCATGCAGAAGCGCACCATGTATAACTACCAGCGCAAATCCAAGGTGTTTTTGAAAAAGCTGGGATGAGTGTCAGGTGAGCGGGGAATTACCCGGGGCTATACGCGCTTCGGCCTCAATGCGCCTTCTGTACACCATAGAAGGAGATGCTGTAGCCATTTTCCCGCGCCGCACGATAATGTTCCTGCTCTTCTTCATTGCCTTTGGCCATATCCGTCTCTTCAATACGCCCCGCCTTGACGGTTTTCATATCACGCCAACCACCTTCTTCCAGGTAGGCGCGCGCCAATATTTCGAAACCCCATTGCTCTCGGTAGTCGATGAGCACCACAAAGCTGGCCTGGGCACCTGTGTGAAATTTTTCATTGGCCCCGGAAGCCACGGCATCAATAACAAAGATATACATTAAAAGCACTCGTAAGCGGTGTTGAACAATATCATGCGGGCGCCAGCGGTACTCAAGGCCATGTACCCTCAGCGAACCCGCGCCAGGGTCAGACCATCCCCCACCGGCAGCATACTGATATCCACCCGCTCATCCCGGTGCAGGGCCTGGTTGAATGCCTGGATTGCCAGGGTATCCGCATCGGGATCCTGGTCCAGCACCCGACCGCCCCAGAGCACATTATCCACCATCACCAGGCCGCCACGCCGCAGCAATTGTAAGGCGCGCTCATAATACGCCGAATACGCCGTCTTGTCGGCGTCGATGAATACCAGATCAAAACTGCCGGCCATACCCTCGGCCAACAGGCCATCCAGGGTATCCAGGGCCGGCGCCAGCCGCAACTGGCTGCGATCCTCCACCCCGGCGGCCTGCCAGTAGCGCAACGCAATGCGGGCATCATCGGCATTGATATCACAGGCGATGATTTCGCCATTGTCAGGCAGAGCCTGGGCCACGGCCAGGGTACTGTATCCTGTGAAGACACCGATCTCGATACAACGGCGCGCACCCAGAATGCGTACCAGCAGCGCCATGAATTGCCCCTGTTCCGGGGAAATCTGCATCCTGTATTTCGAGTGGTTCCGGGTTTCTTCACGCAAGGCGCGCAAAGCCTCACTTTCGCGCAGGGAGGTATTACACAGATAGGCATAAAGTGCTTCAGTGAGTTGAATACTTTGATTGGACATACATCACATTCCTGCCACTTTTGCCCCGCATCATTGCATAATCGGGGTAGACTACCACCCTGGGACCCGTTATACAGGATCACCATGGATACGCCACTTCAGCTACTGCAAATCACCGATACTCACTTATATG
>CBDUNQ010000354.1:0-3358 GCA_965368625.1 uncultured Gammaproteobacteria bacterium | reverse complement strand
AGCCTTGAATGGTAAAACCGAAATTGTACCGGAAAGCGGCGCAAAGATCCCCGGCAGCGGTAAAATCCGGATAGACCTTGTGTGTTCCAGGCGGGATAATGACAAAAGAGGACACCATGAATCAGCCATTTATCGATCAGGAAACCCAGGCATGGCTGGCCCAGCGTGTGGCCAGGCAGCATCTGGCCCTGCGCCTGGGGATTGAACAGGAGGCCGAGGCGCGCATCTTCGGCCAGGGGCGCAACTTCTTCCATCCGGAAAACTGGTACTCCATCCATCGCCTGCTGCACGGTGCCTTACGATTGACCGGGCTCAGCGGTATCGGCCGTCGCAATGCACGCCGGATTCAAGTGGTGCGCAACACGGTGGTGCTGCCGCATCTTCCTTCAGCGTTTGATGGCTATACCCTGTTACAGTTGACCGATCTTCATCTGGATATGGCGGAAGACATTCCCCATGTGATTGGCGAGGTGGTGCGGGATCTGGAATATGACCTTTGCGTGCTCACCGGCGATTATCGGGTACGAACCTATGGCCCTTATCAGGCGGCGGTTTCCGCAATGCAGCGCTTACGCGTACATCTCGCCAGTCCGGTATACGGGGAGCTGGGTAATCACGATACCGTACGTATGACCCCTTACCTGGAAAAACTGGATCTGCGTTTATTACTCAATGAACAGGTGGTGGTGCAGCGAGGGGAGGATACTCTCTATCTGTCCGGGATCGATGATCCCCATTATTTCCGAGCCGATAACCTGGAAAAGGCCGCCCAGGGAATTCCTTCCGGGGCCGTGGCCATTTTGTTGTCCCATTCCCCGGAGATATACCGCCAGGCGGCCCATAGCGGTTTTGACCTTATGCTCTCCGGTCACACCCATGGAGGACAGATCTGCCTTCCCGGTGGCATTCCGCTTACCTGTAATGCCCGCTGTCCCCGTTCCCTGTGCGCCGGTGCCTGGCGATACGGCACGCTGCAGGGATATACCTCGCGGGGCGCGGGTGTTTCCATTTTGGATGCCCGCTTCAATTGTCCGCCGGAAGTGACCCTGCATACCCTGCGTCGTAGCATCGCTTGAGATGGGGCATGCCTCTCAGTAAGGGCGTTTACGAATATGCAGCATATACAGAACGCGCGACAGCACCAGTTCCAGCACAAAAAAGGCGATGAGAATCCCCACGAAATCCCAAGCGTGAAGATTCAATAAGGGAGCGCACAATAACAGGGGTAACAGGGCTTCGGGAATCTGGTCCAGGCCCAGGGCCTGACCGCTGGCCGGTATACGCAAGCGGCGCTTTATGAAGCTGGAAAACAGGTCTCCACACATGGCGCCCAGGGCAACGACCAAGCCCAGGTGGGCTGGATACGCCAGCAGCCAGGCTACCAGGGGGGTGCTGACCAGTGCGGCCAATAGACCACGCCATGTCTTGGATGCACCGAACCAGGGTCTTCCATCCCAGGCCAGCCTGCCCCCATCCACGGGCTGGAGAAAACGCGCTTGAAAAATATTATGGGCTACGATGGGCGCCCCATTGGCAACCAGAAGCAGCAGCAGGATGGAGATATGTGTTGCATAATGACTCATTGTTATAACTCATATTCCGCCAGGGGAAAGCATAGGGTGCCGGAGTGTGAAGGGCAATAGTGCTTTTTGGCAGCCGCCAGCGCTTTGCCTGTTTGTGAAAACGGTTTTTTTTCACCAGTACGATCAGCGGGAGGCATGAAATGAAAGCCGTGGTAATGCAAGCACCGGGAAGTGCGCAGCAGCTACAGTATGTGGACTTGCCTGAGCCTGTGCTGGAAAATCCACAGCAGGTAAAAGTCAGACTGCATGCCGCTGGTATCAACCCGGTGGATACCAAGTTGCGCAGCCGCGGAACCCTGATGCATACCGGATCGCCCGCGGTGTTGGGCTGTGACGGTAGCGGGGTAATCGTGGAATGCGGTGCACAAGTGAGTCACTGGAAGGTGGGTGATGAAGTCTGGTTTTGCCGCGGTGGCTTGGGAGGGCTTAGTGGAAACTATGCGCAATACCATGTGTTGCCGGCAACAGAAGTGGGGCGCAAGCCGGCCAATGTGAGTTTTTTGGAGGCGGCGGCTGCACCCCTGGTTTTACTTACCGCCTGGGAAGCCTTGTTGGATCGTGCCCGCCTGAAGGCAGGCAATACAGTACTGATACAGGGAGGTGCCGGTGGCGTGGGCCATGTGGCCGTGCAGTTGGCGCGTCATTTTGGCGCACGTGTTTGTGCTACCGTAGGCAATGAAGCCAAGGCCCACTGGGTACAGAACCTGGGTGCCGAGGAAACCATTGTCTACGGCCAGCAGGATGTGGAAGCGGCGGTATTGCACTGGACCCGGGGAAGGGGAGTGGATATCGGGCTGGATACGGTGGGTGGCGAGGCGTTTCTGCAGATGCAGCGTATGATGGCCCGCTATGGTGACTTGATTACCCTGCTGGAACCCGGGCCTGACGTGTCGTGGAAAGAGGCGCGCACTCGCAATCTGCGAATCGGTTTTGAATTGATGTTGACTCCCCAGCTGCAATCCCTGCCCCAGGCACGGGCCCATCAACTGTGGATACTGGAACAGTGCGCTGATCTGCTGGCCACGGGGCGCCTGCAGATTCATGTTTCGGAAGTCTTTCCTTTGCAGGCAGCGGCCAAGGCCCATCAATTGCTGGAAACGGGGCATGTGCAGGGAAAACTGGTCTTGCAGATTGCCCAGGACCCGACCCCGTGATTCAGCCTATGCTCGCTTGGGAACCGGTGCTGGGGTTGTACTTGCATTATGGTCTGTCCACGGGTACGTATTCCACGGGCGGGCAAACCCCAGCCTGATCAGGGGTTTTCAACCCCACTGAAATGCTAGAATATTGCACTTTTGCGCCGATCCATCGGCGCAACTATCTGAATCACAGAACAAAGACGAGGAAGCCATGCCTAGTAGCTCTTTTCATCCGCCGGTACGCACTCTCATGGGGCCAGGCCCTTCCGACGTGAATCCACGTATTCTGGAAGCCATGTCACGGCCGACTATTGGCCATCTGGATCCATTGTTCGTGGAAATGATGGAAGACATGAAGGGCTTGTTGCGCTATGCCTTCCAGACCGACCATGTACTCACCATGCCGGTCTCCGCCCCCGGCTCTGCGGGCATGGAGATGTGCTTCGTCAATTTGCTTGAACCGGGTGATAAAGCCATTGTCTGCCAGAATGGGGTATTCGGCGGAAGGATGAAAGAAAATGTGGAGCGCTGCGGCGCTACTCCCATCATGGTGGAAGATGCCTGGGGCGATGCCGTAGACCCGCAAAAAGTGGAGGAAGCCCTGAAGGCGCACCCTGATGCCAAGGTGCTCGCCTT
>CBDUNQ010000353.1:0-3376 GCA_965368625.1 uncultured Gammaproteobacteria bacterium | reverse complement strand
CCACCCATGACCTTGAAATCCGTGGTGCCGGTGAATTGCTGGGCGATGAGCAGAGCGGGCAAATTCATGAAATCGGTTTCAGTCTGTATACGGAATTACTGGAGCGCGCGGTAGCGGCCCTCAAGGCCGGCAAACAACCGGAACTGGATCAGCCTCTGGATCATGGGCCGGAAGTGGATCTGCAGATTCCCGCCCTGATCCCCGATGATTATCTACCCGATGTACACAGCCGCCTGATCCTCTATAAACGCATCGCCAGTGCGCCCGATGAAGAGGCATTGCGGGAATTGCAGGTGGAAATGATTGACCGTTTCGGCCTGCTGCCACCCGCAGCCAAGCAATTGTTTCATGTAACCGAATTGAAATTACGCGCCGCCCCCATGGGGATCCGCAAGATCGAGGTCGGCCCCCTGGGTGGGCGGCTGATCTTTGGCCCGGAACCCCGTGTGGATGCCATGAAAATCGTACAATTGATTCAAACCCGCCCCCAGGAATACCAGTTGGATGGCAATGAAAAATTGCGCTTCCAGGGCGATTTCGCCGACAATGAACGAAGGATCCGCGCGGTCCACGATTTACTGGCCACCCTGGCGGGACCGGCTGCCGCCTGAAGCCCAATTGAACCAAGGAATTTGCGTAATCATGCCACACCCCGAATATGCCAGATCGATGATGAGACATGCCTTGAATGGCTTGCTGGCCATGGCCTGGTTCATGGTTACCCCGGTATGGGCGGAAGGGGCCAGGCCTTTTGATATTGAAGTCATCCTCTTTTCCCAGCTCAATGCCTACGATGGTGGCGAAAGCTGGCTTACGGAGCCCGCTTCGGCAACACAACACTATGAACAGGGCGGTGCCTGGCGTTCATTACCGGCTTCCGCCCGCAACCTTGAGGGTATCTATCAGTCACTGCGCTCCAGTCAGGGCTACCGTCCCCTGGCCCATTTGCATTGGCGTCAAACCGTGACGTCAGCCAGCCAGGCACAGCCCATTTCCCTGCAGGCCCTGCAACCGGGTATCCGCAGCAGTACCGGCCTGGATGGCAGTATTCGCATATCCGTTTCCCGCTATCTGCATCTGAATGCCGACCTGCGGTTTCAAGCGCCCGGCAGCACCACGGAATTCCGCTTGCAGGAAAGCCGTCGCATGCGCAGTGGAGAATTGCATTACCTGGATCATCCGCGTTTTGGCATGCTGGTGCTGATCAAACCCGTATCCGCAGAGCCGCCACAGGATTCCGAAGCAAATTGAATACAGCTCATCCGTTGTGATTCTGGTATGGAATCTCAGATTAACTGGTAATTTCGAGATCCCCCGTCATACCGGCGAAGGCCGGTATCTCTTTGCGCTAGGCTGGGAATTAAAATCACTCAATTAGTCATAGGCTCCCCGTCTGATTCCGGCAGCAGGTTGACACCAGCGGAGGTGACCATCGGTGAAAAACCCCGTCCATTGGCCCGCCGGGCAAATCCCCGCTTCCCTCGCGGTTGATCCTGATGATCAAGACCCGCAGAATAGGCGGGCAACCTCCAGGTTATATGTGATCGGGAAGTCCGGTTGCCATTCATTTCAAGGATGCTATGAAGATTCTGCTGGTATTATTCGTACTGTTGGCGGCTGGCTGTGCCACGAATCCCGCCCCCCAGGCCCAGGTACCGCCTGGCAGCAGCACAAGCAATGCCCCCTTTGAAGATGCCGAGGTATACCTGCGCATGGTCACCCGTACACCGGAGCAACTTACGGCATTTTATCAGGGGCGCGGCTTTCCCCAGGCCGCCATCGATGCCATCCTCGATACCTGCTTTATCACCCCCATTATCAAAAACAAATCACTGGACACCCTGTGGCTTGATCTGGAGGAATGGCGCTTTTTTGATGATCACGGCAAACCCATTCCCCGCCTGGCACGGGATTATTGGCCCCCCGTCTGGGATCGGGTCGACTTGCCACAAGCGCACCGCTCCACCTTTGGCTGGACCCTGATGCCGGAAGTGCGGGACTTACGCCTTGATGAAAGTGTGGGTGGCAGTGTGGTATTGCCACTGCATTCCGCTACGGTACAGGTGGAAGCACGTTTCCCCACGGGTCCGGATCGCACGGGCCCGGTTAAACTCATTCGCCTGGAAGGTGTGCCATGTCACCCCACCCTGCGCTGATGAAGGCGCATTTCAAAACCGGCTGGCCAGGTCTTTACTGCCTGCTGTTCGCGCTCCTACTGCCCGTCAGCGGAGCCGCTGAACCCACTACCCCACCGGTCTTGCCCAAGGGCATTCTCACCCTGGATGGCCGGCCGGCTCCGGCGCTGGTGCTGGACAACCTGGATGGCGAAAGCTGGAATCTGGAACAGGCACGGGGGCACTGGGCATTTGTGCATTTCTGGGCCAGCTGGTGTGGCCCCTGCCGCAAGGAAATGCCCACCATCGAAACCATCCATCGTCAACTGGATCCGCAGGAAATGGAAATCGTATTGATCAATACCGCGGAATCCGAGGATACGGTATTCATTTTTCTTTCCTCCGTGGCCCCTGAAATACAGCCCCTGATGGATTACGATGGACTGGTAACCGAACGCTGGCAACCCCGTGGATTGCCCGCTACCTTCCTGGTGGATCCGAAAGGCCGCTTACGCTATCTGGCCCTGGGTGGACGCCCCTGGGACAGCCCTCCCTATCTGGATTTTCTCCGTCAATTGATCCAGCAGACAAAGACCTCGAAATAAGATGAATAAATTTATATTAACTATTGTTGTTGCAGCATTTATTTCCGGATGCTCAAGTAAACCCACGACACCGGATATTCCCCTCGCCCTGCCCGCACAACTCATGGAGCTCACCATTGAGCAAGTTCATACCGCCTTGCGCAAGGATCAAGTACGCTGTGAGCAATTGATTCAAGGGTATCTCGATCGTATCGAGGCGCTGGATCAATCCACCGGACTCAATGCCATTATCCAAACCAATGCCAAAGCCCTGGAACGGGCACGGGAACTGGACCAGGAATGGCAGGAAACCCGTACCCTGAAACCCCTGCATTGCATTCCGGTCATCGCCAAGGATAACTTCGACACGGCAGACATGCCCACCGAGGCGGGTTCCATCGCCCTGCGCGGCTCCCTGCCACCCGACGATGCCTTCATGGTCATGCGCCTGCGCCAGGAAGGTGCCATTATCCTCGCCAAATCCAACATGGGGGAATGGGCCTTCAGCCCCTACCGCACCATCAGTTCCACCCATGGTGAAACCCGCAATGCCTATGACCTGACCCGCGTGCCCGCCGGTTCCAGTGGCGGTACCGCTTCCGCCATTGCCGCCAATTTCGGCATCATCGGATTGGGTACCGATACCGGGAATTCCATTCGTGGCCCGGCCGCCCACCT
>CBDUNQ010000352.1:0-3389 GCA_965368625.1 uncultured Gammaproteobacteria bacterium | reverse complement strand
CATCATGCGTTTGGGTGTGACACGTTCGATGTAGGTTACCTGGTCCCCTTCGCGCACCGTGAGGTTAACGGTTTCTCCCAGTTGATCACGCAATGACTGCATGATTTCCAGGGATTCCTTGCGAATATCCACACCACGTCGTACGCGGGAAGCCAGTTGCACCAGCTTGCGGCCCAACTGATAGTGTCCAGCCGTATCCCGCTCCACCAGGCCGACGGCGGCCAGGGCGGCCAGGATACGATGAGTGGTGGAAGGGTGCAGGCCGGTATCCGCAGCCAGAAATTTCAGGCTCAGCGGTTCTTCGCTGGCAGCCAGGGCATCCAGTAGCTGGGATGAACGCTGAATGACCTGAATGGAGGAGGTGGTGGGATTGCTTGATAATTTCATAATATGAAAACGATTGTGTATTGCGAAATAATAGCACAGGCGCTATGTTTTCACTACAGGATTACCCTGTAGTCCGGTGGGACTCCCGCCGTTTTGTACTTTTATCGCCATTTTTTCACTATATGAAATACATGTTTCATTGTGAAAGTTTGGGGTCCCGAGGGGATGAGACCATGAGCACCGGTACCACTGCTGCAACTACTTCCAGCCTGCCGTCATTTTGCGAAGGTATTCAGTACTATGGAGCCAGCTGGCCAAGGTTCAGTGAGTTTGCCGACAGGGCGGTTATTGCCCCGGAGGCCGCAGCGGTACGGGAAGTGGATAACCCGAAAGTGGTCTACCAGACCTTGCTGGGTGCCGATGCCCTGCGTTATGTGACCCTGCAGGTGTGCGGCGCCAAAGGCTCGGGCCACCCCGGCGGTTTTGCCTCCAGTGCCGAAGCGCATGCGGCGCTGATGATGTTGGGGCATACCCATATTGTTACCGAGGTGGGTCACCACGCGCCCGGCTTCTATGCTTCCCTGTTTTTGGATTCTTCCCTGGAAGAAATGGGCATCTACACCATGACGGACATGATGCAACGCTTCCGTGAACAACACGGATTGCTGGGGCATTTGTCCGGCGCCATTCCCGGCTTGCTGGCTCCCGCCGGTCCGCTCGGGCAAGGTCAGCATTTCGCCATGGCCGGTGCGCGACTGCATCCGGATATCCTGTTTCCGGTAACCATTGGCGATGGCGGATTGGGGGAACCCTATGTGCTCAACGCCATGATGCATTTCCATATGGCCTATCCCAGGATAACCAATTTTCTGCCGGTATTGATCTGGAATGGCTACTCCCAGGAGCACCATTCCATGGTGTCCCTGCACAGCAATGAGCAGATGATCAACTATTGGAAGGGGCACGGGTTCGAGGAAGTGGTCCTGGTGGATGCCAGTGAATTCGATGACCGCGGCCAGTCCGGTGCCTTTGTGGATAGCACGCGCTTTTCCTTTGAACAACGCCTGGCCTTCACTCAAGCGGTATTGCAGGGAGTGGATCAGGCTGCACGCTCCGCCATGGGAGGCACACTCACCGCCTTCATCATCAAGCAGTTGAAGGGGAGTGGCGTGCATGCCCTGGGGGCCAAATCCCACAACCTGTATCCGGCAGATACCCTGGATGCCGAACACATGATCCATGCCTTGCAACGTCGTGCCTTGCCGGCAGAGGCGTGGCAGATCGTGCGTGATAATTTCCGTCGCGCCGGTGGTGGTCCCGCCGCCAAGACGGTGGTGACCGAGCGGGAATTGGCTCTGGTGTCACTGCCAAAGCTGGTGCTACAGGAGTTTCACAAGGGAGAAAAGGCGGTACCTGCCACCGCCATGGGTGCCCTGGTGGCACAAGTGGGTAAGGCCGATGACCGGTTTGTGGTCACCAATGCCGATGGCAATGAAGCTTCTGCCATGAAGAATATAAATGATGCCTTGAAGATTCGGCACCCGACGCCGGATCCATTGTACAACCAGTCTCCCGATGGTCAGGTATATGAACCCTTGAATGAAGATGCCTGCGCCGGCTTTGCCGCCGGTCTTGCCTTGTTCGGTTCCCGTGCCCTGTGGCTTTCCTATGAATCCTTCGCCATCAATGGCTGGCCCATTGTGCAAACGGTGACACAGGCCATGGCGGAATTGCGCCGCAAGACGCCTTCCCTGGTGGCCATGTTTACCGCCGGTGCCCTGGAGCAGGGCCGCAATGGCTGGACCCATCAGCGTCCGGAAATCGAAAATTATTTTGCGGCCATGATGCGCAATGGAAACGTATATCCTTTATTTCCCTGTGACGCCAACTGTATCCAGGTAGCCTATGAATATGCCACCAACAGCGTTAACAAAGGTATGGTGCTTATCGCTTCCAAGAGTCCACTGCCTGTGTACCTGTCCATCCGCGAAGCACAGCAGGCGGTAGCGCAGGGTGCCGCAATACTGTATGAATCTGCGGCAGGTGATAAGGTTACGGTGGTATTTGCGGTTACGGGAGATATGGTCTTGCTGCCGGTGTTCGAGGCCAGGGATCGTCTGGAAGCGGATGGTTACCGAGTACGCATCGTGGCTGTAGTGAATCCCCGTAAGCTGTACCGTTCCACGGATATTGCCTGGAATACGGTTTCCCAGCCCGATGGTGAATTCATGGGCGATGCTGCCTTTAATGTCTTGTTTGATGGGGATGTGTTGCTGGCGGTCAGTGGTGGCCCCAGCGCCCCCTTGGAACCGGTTCTATTGCGTACCCGGTCACCAGCACGAGACACGCTGTGTTGGAAGCGGGGAGAAACCACGGCATCTCCCGCGGAAATCATGGGTTTCAATGACATTACGGCGGAAGCCATGGTGCTACGTGTCAAGGCCCTTGCAGGCTGAAGGAAGCGGGCTAAGCAGTGGCTAGCCCGATGTGCCAGGGGGCGGTGAAACAGGCTATCGGCCGGGGTCAGGCAGTGCTGCTGGAAAAGCTTCCATCACCGCAGAACGTTTTTTTGCCCCGTCTGCGCTACATGGTCATCACTGACAGGGCCCATGTAACCTCTTTATGTGCGAGTGAATAATGCCACTAAGCAAGATTATCGTGCTCGATGATGATCCCACAGGATCACAAACGGTACATGGTTGCCTGTTGTTGACCCGCTGGCATGTGGCTGCCTTGAAGCGCGGTTTACTGGATGAGGCACCGCTGTTTTTCGTATTGAGTAATACCCGTGGCATGAATGGAGTGGATGCCAGTGCTATTACGCAACAGATTTGCACCAATCTGCAACAGGCGCTCAATGAGCTGGCAGCGGAAGGGAAGGTAATCAATCCTCTACTGGTGAGTCGTTCCGATTCCACTTTGCGCGGGCATTATCCTGTGGAAACCGATGTTATTGCGCAAATGCTGGGCCCCTTTGATGCCCATTTTCTGGTCCCGGCTTTCTTTGAGGGGGGACGGATTACCCGTGACAGTGTGCACTATCTGATGGTGAATGGGGAACC
>CBDUNQ010000351.1:0-3399 GCA_965368625.1 uncultured Gammaproteobacteria bacterium | reverse complement strand
GAAAAAGGCCGCCAAGAAGAAGGTTGCCAAGAAGCGCGTAGCCAAGAAAAAGGCTACCAAGAAAAAGGCAGCCAAGAAAAAGGCTACCAAGAAAAGAGCCACCAAGAAGAGAGCCACCAAGAAACGCGCTACACGGAAAAAGCGTTAATTGATTGGCCTCTGGCTAAAAAACCGCTGATTTTACAATCAGTTAAAAGACCTGCTTCGGCAGGTCTTTTTTATTTCGCCCACGGTCGACCTCCGTTTTATCAACGCTACACGGGTAGCATGGCGATTCCGGCAGCCAACTTCCTCAGACAGACAGCCAGACCTTCCGCATGGGTATGCAGCCCTGTCTTCCTACCCTGAACCCATCCTTCCCAATCTTATACGTTCACTCATTTCCTGCTTTTTGCTCAATCGCTTATGGTTTGCTGCACTAAAGCGTACCTGGTGGTAGCCGATAGGGGTTTTGTCCCATACACGCACAGATGAGCTCCAAACATGGAAGAACAGGCTGCAAATACTCCCCAACGCATTCTCGTCGTCGATGATTCCCGCCTTATGCGGGTGGCGGCGCGCAAGATTCTCAAGGATCACTTTGAGGTCCACGAGGCGGAAGATGGCGAGGTGGCCTGGGAAAAACTCCAGAGTGAAGTCCATTTTGATGTCATCATGTCGGACCTTTCCATGCCCAATCTGGATGGCCTGGGCTTACTGGATAAGATTCGCGCCTCACAGGACAGTCGCATCAAAACCACCCCCGTTGTCATTGTTACCGGGGCTGAGGATGATACGGCGGCCAAGGAGCAGGCGCTGGAGCGCGGGGCTGATGATTTTATCACCAAGCCCTTTGACTCGGTTCAACTGGTGGCCCGCACCAAGGCTCAGGTGCGCCTGGTGCAAACCACCCGTGAGCGTGATGAAAAGTCTGCGGCCCTGGAGAAGCAATCCAGCCTCGATCCACTGACCGAGCTCCTAAATCTGCGCGCCTTTGGCGAAGCCGGTGAGCAGGATCTGGCGTATGCCAAACGCCATGTGACCGATCTGGGCATCATCCGCCTGGAGGTATTGAACTTCAATAAAACCTTCTTGCGGCATGGCAAAGCGGTAGCGGAAAAAATGATTGTGGATGTCGCCCGGATTCTCAAGGCCCACTTACGCAAAGAAGACAGTGCCGCACGCACCGGTATGGCTCAATTCGGCCTGCTGCTTCCGGCCAGTACACTACAGGGTACACGTACCCTGCTGGAGCGTGTGGGTGAAGAGATTACCGCCTTACACTATGATTTCGGTGATGCCAGTTTCAATGCCGGGATCAGCAGCCTGGAAAGCCTGGAAATGCGGGAATGGAACGCCCTGCTGGCCGATGCAGAGAAGTACCTGTCAGAGGCCAAGCAAAGTGGTGCCAATGCCATCGCCTGGAATCAGCAATTCACCGCTGCCCCCTCCACCACGGAGACAATGGCAGCCGATGCTCCGCAGGAATCCGGTTTTGATTTTGGTTCAACTCTTTCCCTGGAAGAGCCTTCGCCCACATCCACCACGGAGGACTCCCCCTCCTCGCTGGAGACCATCGAAGAGGCAGGGGATTCCCTGAACTCCCTTCCTGCAATGGATGAGTTGCCAGAACTCGACTTGCCAACACTGGATACCCTGGATCTCGCCGCAGAAACCACCGAATCCTCACCGGAGGCCCACGATCTTGCGCCTATGCAAGATGACTCGGAATCTGCGGATGCACCACTGCCGGAAACCGGTTCCACCGAGACTCATGGCAATCAGCCTGTACCGGATTTTGCCCCGCTGACGCTGGCAGAGGATACCACTAGCGGAGCATTGAGCCTGGAAGAGGCGCTGGAGCGGATTTCTGCCAATGAGGGAGCTTCCCTGGAGCCTCAGCTCAATGAGCTGGTACGCAGGGTACTACCGCTGCTCACCCTTTGGGATGAAAAAAATGGTGCTACCCTGTCCGTGTGTATCAATACCCTGCGCCACAAGGTGGGGGCTGAATAAAATCAGGGTGCTGGGGAGCCACTCAGGACCAGCGACGGAACACCAGGCAGGCATTGGTACCACCGAAGCCAAAACTATTGGACATTACCGTTTTCACACCGGCCTGTTCCTTACGGGCACGCAATATGGGTAAGCCTTCCGCTCCAGGATCCAGTTCCTGAATATTGGCCGACTCTGCCAGAAAATCCTTTTGCACCATGAGTAATGAATAAATGGCTTCATGCACACCTGCAGCCCCAAGGGCATGGCCCGTCAGGGACTTGGTGGAACCGATGGCCGGCAGATAGCCGGTTTGCGCAAACACTTCCCGAATGGCCCCCAGCTCCTTGAGGTCGCCCACCGGTGTGCTGGTGCCATGCGCATTGATATAGTCGATGGGAGTGTCCACGGTAGCCATGGCCTGTTGCATGCAACGCACGGCGCCTTCCCCGGATGGAGCTACCATATCGTAGCCATCGGAGGTGGCTCCATAGCCAACCAGCTCGGCATAAATGCGTGCACCACGCTTTTGGGCATGCTCCAACTCTTCCAGCACCAGTACCCCGCCTCCGCCGGAAATCACAAATCCGTCGCGGCTGACGTCATAGGTGCGTGAAGCCGTGGTGGGTGTGTCATTGTATTTGCTGGACAGGGCACCCATGGCATCAAACAGCAGTGTCATACTCCAGTGCACTTCTTCACCACCACCGGCAAAGACCATATCCTGTTTCCCCAGTTGTATCTGTTCCATGGCATTGCCAATACAATGGGCGCTGGTGGAACAGGCGGAACTGATGGAATAGTTGACGCCCTTGATCTTGAAAGGAGTGGCCAAACAAGCGGAATTGGTACTCGACATGGTGCGTGGAACCATGAAAGGACCGACTTTTTTTGCCCCTTTTTCCCGCAGCAAGTCCACTGCCAGGGTTACATTGGCGGTAGAAGCCCCGCCCGAGCCCATGATCAGGCCAATGCGAGGATCGGAAATTTCACCTTCCTCCAGCCCGGCATCCGCAATGGCTTCCTTCATGGCTACATAGTTGAAAGCAGCGCTATCCCCCATGAAACGGCGCAGCTTTCGATCGATGAGGGCGGCCGTATCCAGAGTAATGGAGCCATCCACGTGGCTGCGAAAACCCAGCTCGGCGTATTTTTCATTGAAAGTGATGCCGGAACGGCCATGCCAGAGGGCATCCGCCACTTCCTGCTGATTATTGCCTATGCTGGATACGATCCCCAGACCGGTTACGACAACGCGACGCATACGAAAATCCTAAAAATCATCCGTAGAGGTAAACAGGCCAACCCGCAGCCCCTTGGCATTGTAAATTTCGCGGCCATCCACTTCCATCACCGCATCGGCGATGCCCATGTACAGCTTGCGCTGAATTACCCGCTTGAGATCAACGCGATAGGTTACCAATT
>CBDUNQ010000350.1:0-3406 GCA_965368625.1 uncultured Gammaproteobacteria bacterium | reverse complement strand
ACCCGTGTCCGGTCGCTGGCGGGCAGTTCCGAATAAATCATCATCAAGCGTCGCATGTCTTCCGGGAATGATGCGCAGACCGGGTCGGTTTCCACGTGTTGTTCATCCATCCATCCCTGGGGTTTGTTGAGGAATTTTTCACAGCGGTGAATGAGCCGGTCGGGTATGGGTTGAAACGGGTTGGCGAGATAGTCATCCAATTTCTTTTTGGAAAGGCCCAATGCCTTGAGCAGTTTCGTTAGTTCTCCCCGTTGTGTTCGGGCTTGTTCAAAGGTGGTGGCCAGGTTTTGGTGGCGGATGGCCTGGGTGTCGCGGCCGGAAGCGCGGATGGGGCCGCTGCCAAACATGATCCAGCAGGGGGAGGCATCCGTGGCCCGGGCGATGAGTTGAATATCGTCGGGTGAGGGAAGGGAGATACCGGCTTCGTAGTTCCCCAGTCTGGAAGCACCCCATTCGGGGATTTTCTCCAGTAGCTGGGCCGCCGCATCGAATCCTGCCATGCGGCGCGCCTGTTTGATGCGTTGGCCGATTTTGATGGCGGTTGGGTTTTTGCGATCACTCATCCTGGGCTCCCGATATCAGGCGGCATATAAGATGGCGCTTATGATACAAGATACTTGTAAAATATGCTTGCATTCTTGTTAATGGAAGATATACTACCGCGCACTCAATCAGGAAATGAATATGAATACCTATCTTCACAAATCCATGAACCAGCCTCGGCAACCCGGTCTATCGGGTGTGGCGTGGGTGCGCTTGCGGCCGCTGGCAGTTGAAGCAGGGTTTGAGTTGGATGTGTGTTTTTTACGGAAGGGTGCAGATGCCCATGGCCATGAGAACGGTATGACATAGACTTTCGCGAATCATCACTCGCGAAAGCGGCTTACAGCCTTTCGCGGGAGTAGTGAAAAACCCCGCTTGGCGATTCAGTGAAGCGGGGTTTTTTATTGCCCCGGATATGGATGAGTACAGAACATGAATAAGACATTACTCAATGAAGTGTTGGAGTGCCTTCCCAAGGACAGAACCCTGTTCCGTTATGGGCGGGACGATTATGCCCTGATGCTGTTATCACGCGCGGTTGGTAATGGCCGGAGTGCGGCGGAGTTGCGCAAGTCCGGTTATGGCCAGTTGCTGGTGAAGCCCTGTGTCAAGCGGCTGATGGCGGTATCCGGAAACGGAATCCTTTCCAGAGACTTGTTTGACTATGCCTATAGTGAAGACCGATTTGATTTTCTGCTTACCGTGGGTCGCTGGAATGAAGGAAGTAAGCGTTATCAGCAGACGTCGCGCCGGAGTGGGAATCTGGTGTTGCGATTGAATTTCAATGCGGGACATGACCGGGAGTTTCGCCGTGTAATCGGCAAGGCCTTTCAGGATTACTTTGTGGCATGGAGCCATCCGGTACTTAGAGAGGGAGAGCGTGATTACTTCCGTAACACCATGGCCTGGGTGCGCATGGATCTGGATTTTGAAACCGGTGAAGTGTTGATTGAAGAGGTGCAGACAGACTGGTTGCGCGGTGCGCGCAGGTATCTCAGGAATCTGGAGTGGTGCGCGAGGAGAAAAGCGAAGCGGCTGGATAGTATGGTGGTGAACGGTAAAGTGGATGCGGCCATGTCCTATGTGAAAAATACCTTAACACCGTACTTCAGGGTATGGGATGAAGCTGCATTGACGGCAGCCATTAATTTTATTGTGGATGAGTTGGGGATGGCGCGCATTTTCTATCACAGCTTTGAAACCGGAAATGCCCTGAAAAATATTCGTTATGGCTTGCCGCCCCGTTCGCTGTATACGGATTTACCGCGAAAGTTCTGTTTCGAGGAAACCGATGAAACGCCGGAGATGCTGTATCGGTCACCGGTGGCAAAGCGGGTCTTGAAAAAGATCTCAAGCCCACGTTGGTATCGTATGGAGATACAAAGGATAAATGATGATACAGGTAAGCGATGAAGTGGCTATTCATGAAGATACCATCGAACTCCGGTCGATTTATGCTTCCGGCCCGGGTGGGCAGCATGTGAATAAAAACCGGACGGCGATTCAATTGCGGTTCCACATTGTGCATGCCCATAGCCTGCCCCATGAGGTATGCCAGCGCTTGATACGGCTGGCAGGTGACCGCGTCAATGGTGACTGTCAACTGGTGATCACGGCGCGCAACCACCGAAGCCAGGAGCGCAACCGGCGGGAAGCGTATGAGCGCTTGTTTGCGTTAATCCGCAAGGCGGCGGAGGTGCCAAAGGTCCGGGTGAGGAAACGCCGGTCACCACTGGCGCAGCAGGAGCGTTTGGATGAGAAACGGAAACGCAGTGAAACCAAGCGAATGCGGCAGCCGGTACTGGGGTAGCTGAAACAATGGATATTGCAATGGATGCCGTTTCAACGGCGATCCATTCAGAAGTTGGAAAGGTCGTTTTTGTTCAGCGGATCAGGTTCTGTACGCCTGTCCTGCGCACTCAGGCTTACCCGAATAGGGGATTGCACGGTGTGTACAGAACATAATCGGCATTCAACACCAGCGAAGATAGCTCAGTTGGGTAGAGCGACTGATTCATCGTCAGTTGGACGCGGGTTCAAATCCCGCTCTTCACACAGCCTATGAAGCTGGATATGGAAAAGGCGAAAGCCTGTGGTTCGAATCCACATACGGTGTTTACACCAAAACCAGGGAAGCGTTCCCGTGACTGCCGATGACCGGGTGTTTTATGTTGTGGTTACCGGCACGTTACAGCGCCCTTGTGGCTTTGTGCAGTGATGCAAAAGGCAGGATGACCCATGGTGGTCGTGATTGTGTGGAAGCAAATGAATTTGCTGTAGTGCACAGGGATGTGTCCCATGAGGTCATGCCGCCATGAGTCGCCGGTCTGCTGGTCTTTGTCCGCCACCTGGGCGTGGGACGTTCGCCCGCTATGAGATCCCGCTACAGGGACCCACTATTGGAATAGGGAGGGAGCCAAGATGTTTAAAACATGATTTTCCCGGATGTGGCTGCCTGCAAGGGTTCCGGGTTTGAGTATGCCGCGTATTTCAGTTGACAATAACCATAAGGAGTAAAGCAATGTTCGCGTATCAGCGGTATGTCATTGCACAGCATGAGCGCGGTCTTTTCATGAAGGATCGTTCGGTTACCCGGGTATTGATGCCGGGTGTGTACCACATCTTCGACCCGCTGGGAAAGGTATCCGTGGCCGTCTACGATTTGACCGTGCCGGAGTTCAATCACCCGACGGTCGATGTGATGCTGGCCGAGCTGCCGGAACTGTGTGAACAACACTTCCAGCGTGTGGATCTGGGCGACTACGAGCTTGGCCTGGTCTTCAAGAATGGCAAGCTCAGTGGTGTGCTGGCACCGGGTTCCCGTCAGCTGTACTGGAAGGGGCCGGTGGAGGTGAAGCTTGAG
>CBDUNQ010000349.1:0-3406 GCA_965368625.1 uncultured Gammaproteobacteria bacterium | reverse complement strand
AGTTGCTTGAGGCGTTCACAACGGGCCGCTTCCAGTTCCTGGTTAAGCGTGGCCACCCGCTGCTCCAATTCCCGGTACGAACCTTCCAGCTGTTCCGACATGCGGGTGAACGCTTCAAAGGCGCTCTGCAGTTCCTGGGCATTGTGCAGTGAATCTTGAGACATTGGCTCGCCACCTGTGCTGTGATCAGTTCGGATTCCGAGGAACCCACGCTGAGCACAGTAGCAAGAGGCGTGCCGAAAATATGACTTTGTTTTAAATCAAGGAGTTAAAAAATCCAGTTTTGGGAGACGTCAAATTCCTGCCGTTTCATCGGCACGCTGCAAGCCATACTTCCTGAGTTTTTCCACCAGGGTGGTACGGCGCATACCCAGTCGCTTGGCGGCGCGGGCCACTACGCCATCGGCGTCATCCAGGGCTTGCTTGATGAATCCCACTTCCAGCTCACTCAAGTGCTGCTTGAGATCCAGGCCATCTCGTGGCAAACGGGGTTCCGCCTGGTCGGCATGCAAGGCATGCATGGGATGTGGCTGGGTATTCATGGCCGGCATGGGGATTTCTTCATCCATGGGTGCCAGGGTCTTGCTGGCGGAAGCCGGGACCACATCGGACTGGAATTTTTCCGGCAGATCGCCGATATCCACCACTCCGAAGGGATACAGAATGGCAAGGCGTTCCACCAGGTTGGCCAGCTCACGGACATTACCCGGCCAACTGTATTGACACAGGGAAAGCACCGCAGCCTGGGTCAGGCGCACGGAACCGCGCTTTTCATGTTCGATACGGCGAATCAGTTCATTGATGAGTAGCGGAATATCTTCCACCCGGTCACGCAGTGGTGGCATTTCAATGGGGAAAACATTGAGCCGGTAAAATAAATCCTCGCGGAACTTGCCATCCTTGATGGCTTCTTCCAGATCCACATGGGTAGCGGCAATGACCCGCACATTGGTTTCAATGCTCTTGTTGCTGCCCACACGCTCAAAGGTGCGCTCTTGCAGTACACGCAACAGTTTCACCTGCATGGGCAAGCTCATGTCACCGATTTCATCAAGAAACAGGGTACCACCCTCGGCCAGCTCGAAGCGTCCCTGACGGGCACTGATGGCCCCTGTAAAGGCGCCCTTTTCATGGCCAAAGAGTTCCGATTCCAGCAAGTCTGCAGGAATCGCACCGCAGTTAATGGGTACAAAGGGATCATTGCGACGCGAAGAATAGTAATGAATATTGCGCGCCACCACTTCCTTACCGGTACCGGAATCACCCAGGATCAGCACATTGGCTTCTGAATCGGCCACCTGCTGAATCATCTTGCGCACCTGATGGATACCGCGACTGGTTCCCACCAGGCTGCGGAACAGATCCACCGGGCGCTGGCGGCTGCCATCCAGCTGGGATTCACGGTATACCTCTGCCTGATGCAGGGCACTGGTCAATTGGGTATAGCGTGGTGGCAAGGCGATCTTACCGAGAATACAGGAGCTGGGCTCGATGGCTACGGTAGGTTCTTTATCCTTTTCGGCCAACAGGAAGATCGGCAGATGTTCATTGTGATCGTGGACTTCCTTGAGCAGCTTTTCCAGCGCCTTGTCCGATTTACAGGTGCCAATCAGTACGGCCAGGTAATCGTCCGGACGTTCCATGGCCTGAGCCCAGCGGCTGCAATCGGAAACCAGAATGGGATCGTAGTTGATGAATTCCAGCACAGAGGCCAGCTCCCGACCACGGTCTTCACCCGCTTCAATGATCAATACTTTCGCTTCACTCATGCCCAACCCTTCCCGCATTTGGCTCAATGGCTCATTGTCATTATGCTGGCTTGCTCAGCACCAGGCCCGAGGCCCGGCCGGTGGTTTCCACTGATACAACAGTTAACCACCCTTTTAGCCGGATGTCAAAAAATTGTCGGGGCCAGTCGACTTTGAAGAAGTTTAGCAGAAAACAGCGGTAACTCACTAAAAGTCATGCAAGTATCAAAGAGGTTGTCGTGAAGATCCCAGCCTGCCGGCTCCATCCGCAAGAGGAAGGGGAAGGGACACGCATCGGGGGTGGCGGAAAAGTGGCGATCGCCGATCGAGAGTGGAGCTACAGAGGGGTCAGAATCCCGGCGTGGCCGGGGACGCTCAGCGGGTATGTTTACCGTAGGCCTTGCAAGCCGATTTTCCGGTGCTCAGCAGATGGACGCATTGCCTGGCATCTTGCCTGCCAGCTTCCGCTAATAGAGTAATTTCCTGATTCACTTCCAGTATTCGATGAATATAGGAGGCCACGGCAGCGGCTTCCTCAGCAGGCGTGGGTATACGGAAACAGACTGCCACCTGCTCGCGACGCTGCCCCTCCAGAAGATCCAGCTGTTCCCAGTCCTGCGTGCGGGCCACATCCAACATGGCCAGGCTGGCCTGCAATATGGCATCCAATTGTTCCAACCGCTCACTACCCGGGGGCTGGATCGTGGCCGCATTCATTATGTGGCTCACACTGCCTCAGGAGTGTAACTATGCTGTGGCGGGGCCTGGGTCGCTTCCGGTGCAATGGCATCCCAGGCACTCTTGATTTGCAGCAACAGATCCGTGACTTCATCCAGAATGGCAGGATCATTGGAAACATTGGCCTGGATCAGGCGACGCACCATGTAGTCATACAAATCCTCCAGATTCTGGGCGATTTCGCCTCCCTGCTCTTTATCCAGACTGATGCGCAAACCATCGATAATAGAGATACTGCAGGTGATACTCTGTGCCTTTTCGCCTATTTCTTTGGCCAGCATGTGCTTGCGGGCGGCGACAATCTTGTCAAGCGCGCCTTCCATGAGCATTTGAATAAGCCGATGAGGACTTGCAGCCTCAACCATGCTATGGACATTGACCTGTTTGTATTTATTCAAGGCTGCCCGCGCATTTGAGTAGTTCATACTACCACTCCCGTCGTTTGTTACTGTGCCGCCGTTGGCACACTAATAGTTTCTGTATCGGTACCCCTGGGGGTTTCTGTACCACAGTGCATGACAATCGATAATTCACGCAATTCAATCATGGATGTATCAGTTACGGTTGCTGGCACCAATTACCGGCAGGGATTGCAACTGCCCCAGCAGAAAATCGCCGGTCCCCTGCAGACGACTGATGATTTCATCCAAAGCAATAAACTGTGCCCGGGTGCGCTCTTCGAAACGCTCCAGACGTAATTGCAGACGCTCCCGATCCTCAGTGACATCGGCTATGCGGGTATCCAGGTTATCCGTCACCGACTGAAATACCCCGTCGCTGGCCAGCATCTCTTCGAGAAAGGTGTCCAACTGATCGGCAAAGCCACGACTGAAATTCACCGTACCCCGGTTACCCAGGGCGCCCCCTGTGACCTCCAGGGCAATACCGGTGGCAACTCCGGTGCCCGTCAGCGTACGACC